>ONWJ01000195.1 GCA_900321535.1 uncultured Erysipelotrichaceae bacterium | reverse complement strand
CGAATATGCATATAGGGTATCAGTTCGGCTTTGCCTTCGGCCTATTTAGCAAAAACACGATCATCGTCTCTAAATAAGCACGCTATTGACACGCTTGGTATCATATATTTGAGATCATCCAATGGATTTTGCCATACTTTTCATCCATAACAGAGCCGATTTCCGCGCTTGGCTGATAGAACACGCTTCAACCGAGAAAGAATGTTATCTCCTTTTAAAACGTGGAGAACCGATTGATTCTGATGCTTTTTATTACTTAGATGCGGTCGAAGAGGCGCTTTGTTTTGGCTGGATTGATAGCGTATCCAAGCCCATCAATGGGATTGTCTATCAACGTTTCTCTCCGCGAAAACCGAATAGCCCATGGACGGAACTCAACAAAGAACGCGTTCGAAGATTAGAAAAACTAGGACTTATGACAGACGCGGGAAGGCGCGTGCTTCCTCCGATGGGGCCAAGAAGCTTCGTTATAGACCCTGATATTGTTATGGCGCTGAAAAAGGCGCGCGTTTATAAAACATTTAAGAGTTTCCCATCGCTCTATCAAAGAGTTCGCGCTTATAACGTTGCGTTTTATAAGACGAGGGATATAAATACATATCAGCAGTCGTTGCATCATCTGATTGAAATGACGAAAAAGGGTCAGATGTATGGCTTATGGAATGATTATGGAAGGCTACTAGATTATTAAGGAGCGTTTATGAAAGTATTGATTATCAATGGATCGCCTAGAAACGGGGGAAACTGCTCCATCTTGATCGATGAGATGGTGAAACAATTCAACGAAGTTGACGTTGAAACTGAGGTGCTTGTGATCGGCAATAAACCTTTGCCAGGCTGCATTGCCTGCGGTTATTGCCATGAACATGGCGAATGCGTGAGAAAAGACATCGTCAATGAAGCCGCGAAAAAGCTCGCTGATTCGGATGGTTTAGTCGTCGTTTCGCCAGTTTATTTTGGCTCACCAAACGGCACAGTCATCTCTTTCTTAGACCGCCTCTTCTATAGCGCGAATTGCTCGATGAAATATAAAGTCGGTGCCGCCTTCGCGGTGGCTAGACGCGGCGGAACAACCGCCTCTTTTGATATGTTGAACAAGTATTTCACGATCCGTGGTATGCCGGTTGCTTCTGGTGATTATTGGAACAACGGCTTTGGCCGTGAAAAAGGCGAGATCAAGCAAGACTTAGAAGGTCTTCGCAATGCCCGCACAGTAGCAAAAAGGATGGCTTTCTTGATGCGAGCCATCCGTGATGGGAAGAAGAATTACCCAGATTTATTGGAAGAAGAGCCGCGCGTAGCGACCCATTTTATCGGGAATTAAATCTTTTCTTCGATGGTGGAGGCTTCTCCGCCTTCGTAGGTCGTCATGATGCGAAGCGTATTTCCATCAAGGGCTTCTACTTTTTGAGCGATAATCGCAGGTTTGGCCTTAGCCTCTGCGATTTTCTTTTTGTAGAGTTGGAACGTTTCTTCGTCTTTTTTGTTCCAATCTACGGGCTGCTTTTCAAACAAAGGAACATCGGTATCAGAACCTAATTCCTGCCCAGCGTAGAGGAACATATGGCCGTATAACGCGGAGGTGATATTCATCCAGGCCAAGCGTTTCTTAGGATCTTTTACAAATCGCGCGAAGCGTGGGACGTCATGGTTCTCTAAGCAATGGACACGGGTTCGCATAGGAGTGACGTTTAGATCGTCATTCATAAGTTCTGCGAGTTCAAAAGCGTGTCCTCCCTCCCTAACTTGCTTTTCAAAGACACGGAAGTAGTTGTAGTTATATAGATAGTCGAAAGTTGGATACATTTCCTCGTCTGGGGTGGAAGGATGCTCGGTCGTTTTGAGATAACGAGCGAAATCGAAATCAATAGATTCGGCAAAGAAAATGATATCTGGCCCTAGGGCTTCTCTCGCCTTTTTGAAGAAGGAGAAAGCAATCATAGAAGCGACGTCAAAACGGAAACCGTCTACGCCGAGTGAGACCCAATAACGAAGCACAGATAAGAGATATTCTTGGGTGTCTGGCCGGCTTGTTTCAAGGTCAATAATATCGCTCCAATCACCAACCGCATTACCGGTTTTTCCGTCCTTATAGAAGTAATATTCAGGGTGTTCTTTTAGCAATGGGTTATCAGGAGAAGTGTGATGAAACACCATATCAAGAATGAGTTTCATTCCGCGCTTATGGGTCTCGGAGATAAGAGTTTTAAAATCATTTAGCGAACCATAATCAGGAGTGATCCCAAAGAAATCGATGATGGCGTATGGTGATCCAAAGGTGCCTTTTCTCTTTTCAACCCCAATTGGATGAATCGGCATCAAATAAAGGACATCTGTGCCTAAAGATTCGATGTAATCGAGCTTTTTCGTTACTTCTTCAAAAGTGCCCTCATTTGAGAAATTTCT
>ONWJ01000064.1 GCA_900321535.1 uncultured Erysipelotrichaceae bacterium | reverse complement strand
GCCAAGTATGTCCCTGCTTCAAAATTGACACTTTCTACCAGCGCGGAAAATAACACGGTCCTTGGAGGAACGAACTTCACCTTGTCTGTCGCGTTTGAACCTTCTGATGCAACGACAACAGATATCACCTGGACAAGTGATCATGATGACCTAGTCGATATCATGGATTCCAATGGCGGCGCCTTTGTCTACACCACCGCGGTTGAGACCGACACTGTGGTTGAGATCACGGCGACCAGCGAAAACGGCATTGTTGGCAAAATCTTGATCACGCTTACCGCGCCGAAGAAAGTCAGCGCTATCAACGTTACTCTTGGAAGCAGCAGCATCGAAGTCGCACATAAGACCACCGCTACTGCTGTTGTCACCCCTGACAACGCAGATAACAAAGAAGTTACCTGGAGCAGCTCTGATTCATCTGTCGCAAGGGTCGATAAAAACGGCACTGTGACCGCTGTTGCTCCCGGAACTTGCCAAATTATCGCTACTGCAAAAGACGGATCTGGAATCACTGGTTCTGCGACGCTTGTCGTTACCGAGATGACTGGAACTATTGACGGAACTTATACCGGAACAACGGTTAATGGTAGCAGCGACTTCACGATTGGCATCTCGAATAACGGAACCACCGCGACCCTTTTCATTGACGAAACCGGAGAAGAAGGCGAGTTCGTACTTGATGAAACCGCCTCTTCCGGAAACGTTTATGTCTTCGTTGGCGAATTCGTCTACGACGAAGGGTATGTTCTAACCGTTGATTTGGATAACAACACCGCAACGTTTGAAGATGCATCTGGAGAAACATACATCGTTTACTACCAGTGTGATGAAATCGTCGACTGCGCGATTACGTTACAATAACCTTAAAATAATGCCGAACAAGGTGGTTCTTCTGAAAATGAAGGCCACCTTTTCTTGTCTTTCGGTGTGTTTTGGTTGACTTTTTGCTTCTTAAAAGCAAAATTTAAGGCATGAAAGAAAAGCCCAGAAGCATGCAACGTTTTGCCTTTTTGGCCCCTGCTCTCGTCATCAAAAGCGAGCATTTGACTCGCAATGATACGAAGAAGATCAAAGAGAACCTTTCTTTGAAGATGGCCTCTATCGCTTTTGTCGTTGCTTGCTTGGTCTTCGTCATCTGCTTCGCGACGGTGATCTACCGTGGCATCATGAGCAACTGGAATAGCGCGGCTACTTATGGTGTTGCCTCCTCCATTGGCCTCGCCGTTTCTATCGGAGGATGCCTTATAACCATCGTTTCTTTGCTGATTTATAGAAAGGTAAAAAGCAAGAAAGTTTCGCATTTCATGCCTCGTTTTGCTTTGGACGTGCTTTTTCTTTCGCTTCTTTTCTATTTCGCATGCTGCTTTGTTGCCGACGCTCAAATGGGTTTTTTAACCGAAGCCGAAACGCTTACCCCTTCCATTCTTGTCATCTTCGTTTTGATTCTCCTCCAGCCTGCTTTCTGGATTGAAATGACGATATTGGATGCCTTGACCGCGATTACGGTTCTTGTTGTCTCTATCGTATGTCGCGCAACGTTAAATACCGGCCCAATCTTCTATTACGTGTTGGTCGCCGCGGTTTTCCCTGGCACTGCCCACGTTGTCGTCTCAACGCTTTTCTATGCTGAAACACAGAACTATTGCCAATCCATCGCTAACGACCGCCTCCATGATAAGGTGCTCTATGATGAATTGACGCACTGCAAATCCCGCGTTGCCTTAAAAGAATTTTTAGACGAAAGGCCAAAGCGTTGGGTCACCCATAAAACCGATGTTTTATTGGTTATGTTCGATATCGATAACTTCAAGCAATACAACGACCAATTCTCCCATATCAGCGGTGACCACTGCTTGCAACGTGTCTGCGATGCGATTCGACTCGCCTTCCCAACACCAGACTTAGATTTCTTCCGTTACGGCGGAGAAGAGTTCCTCTTGTTCTTCGAACTAAACGAAGAGAACCACCCACAAAAGATTATGGAAATCGCGCGCAACGCGGTGAAAGAGATTCGCCTGTTAGCCCCTGAAGGCGCACCCAAAGAAGTCGTTACCATTTCCTTAGGCGGAACGATCATCCATCCAAGCGAAAACTTCTCGTTCGATAAGGAGCTCGAGCTCGTTGATACCTATTTATATCAAGCGAAATCCTCAGGAAAAGACGTCTCGGTATTAGATGGCGCGCTTGTTAAATAATAAGGATAAACAAAGAAACGCAGGCCGAAAGACCTGCGTTTTGCATAGGATTTCAAGAATTTGAAAAAACGCCCCTTCCGAAGAAGAGGCGTATTTCAGCGAGAAGATATGAATTACTTCTTGCCTTCTTTGCGCTCACGGGTGATGGCCGCTTGAGCCGCTGCGAGGCGGGCAAGTGGGACACGGAACGGAGAGCAAGAGACATAGTCGAGGCCAACGGCATCATAGAACATGATGGAGGCTGGGTCGCCGCCGGTCTCACCGCAGACACCGATTAAGAGGTCTGGGCGGGCAGCGCGGCCACGCTCGACAGCGATCTTAACGAGTTCGCCGACACCTTCGACATCGATGGTCTGGAATGGGTCGAATTCGTAGATCTTCTTTTCCTGATAGACAGGGAAGAATTGTGGGACGTCGTCACGGGAGAAGCCCATGGTGAGTTGGGTAAGGTCGTTGGTGCCGAAGGAGAAGAATTCAGCTTCTTTGGCAAGATCCCCAGCGCGGAGAGCGCCCCTTGGGACCTCGATCATGGTGCCAACGTGATAGGCAAGCTTCCTGCCCTGCTTCTCAAATTCGTCTTCGACGGCTTTGACGACGACTTTCTTGGCATACATGTATTCCTTGAATTCGCCGGCGAGCGGGATCATGATTTCAGGTTCGATTTCGTGGCCGAGCTCATCGGTGGCCTTGAAGGCGGCCTGGACGATGGCGCGAGCAAGCATCGCATAGATTTCCGGATAAGCGACGCAGAGACGGATGCCACGGAAGCCCATCATTGGGTTGGCCTGGTGGAGCTGGTTGATGCGATCTTTGACCTTTTGGACGGTGACATTGAGCTTTTCAGCGATGTCTTTGATGTTCTTTTCGTCCGTGATTTCTGGGAGGAACTCATGGAGAGGTGGATCGAGGAGACGGATGTTAACCAAGGAGTCTGGGTTAGACATATACATCTCATAGAAGTCACCGACCATGAATGGGCGGATACGTTCAAGAGCGGCTTCGCGTTGTTCGGTGGTGTCAGAGAGAATCATCGAACGCATATTGAGGATACGATCCTCGGCGAAGAACATACGCTCAGTACGGCAGAGACCGATACCTTCTGCGGAGAAACGGCGAGCATTGCGGGCATCTTCTGGGGTGTTGCAGTTGGCGCGGACTTTGAGGCGGCGATACTTGTCAGCCCAGCCCATGAGGCGGCCGAAGTCGCCACCGAGGTCGGCTGGAACCATCTTGATCGCGCCTTCATAGACGAGACCAGTGGAACCGTTGACGGAGAGGACGTCACCTTCATGGAAGACGCGATCGCCGACTTTGACGGTCTTTTCTTCTTCGTTGACAACGATTTCAGAAGCACCGGCGACGCAGCATTTACCCATGGAACGGGCAACGACAGCGGCGTGGGAGGTCATACCACCGCGAGCGGTGAGGATGGCTTCGGAGTTAACCATACCGATGATGTCTTCTGGGGAGGTTTCGGAACGAACGAGGATGACTTTCTTGCCAGCATCGTGCCATTCTTTGCACTCTTCAGCGGAGAAGACGATCGCACCGGTTCCGGCGCCTGGGGAGGCTGGGAGACCATGGATAACAGCTTCGTGGGCTTTGAGGTCTTTTTCATCAAAGGTTGGGTGGAGCAAATCGTTGAGTTGCTTTGGTTCAACGCGGAGAACCGCTTCTCTTTCGTCGATGAGGCCTTCATCAACGAGGTCGCAAGCGATCTTCAACGCTGCGCGAGCGGTACGTTTGCCGTTACGGGCTTGGAGGAAGTAGAGAACACCTTTCTCAATGGTGTATTCCATATCCTGCATATCATGGAAGTAGTTTTCCATACGGTTGATGGTTTCCATGAATTGCTTGTAGACATCTGGCATGCGGCGCTGGAGCTCATCGATGTGGAGCGGGGTGCGAACGCCTGCGACGACGTCTTCGCCTTGGGCATTTGGAAGATACTCAGCATAGATCTTCTTTTCGCCGGTGCCTGGGTCGCGAGAGAAGGCGACGCCGGTGCCGGAATCTTCGCCCATGTTACCGAAGACCATGGATTGGACGTTGACGGCGGTGCCCCATTCGTATGGGATGCCGTTCATGGCGCGGTAGACGTTGGCGCGTGGGTTGTCCCAGCTACGGAAGACAGCGGCGACCGCTTCTTTGAGCTGGAGATATGGATCGGTTGGGAATTCTTCGCCGAAAACCTTCTTATAATAGGCTTTGTATTCAGCGACGAGAACCTTGAGCTGATCAGTGGTGACTTCGGTGTCGAGCTTGTAGCCATTCTTTTCTTTGAGCGCATCAAGCATCGCGTCCATTTCGGTTCTTGGATGACCTTTGGCGATGTTGGTGAACATCAAGATGAAGCGGCGATAGGAGTCCCAGGCAAAGCGATCATTGCCAGCGAACTTCGCGAGCTTTTCGACAACCACGTCGTTGAGGCCGAGGTTGAGGATGGTGTCCATCATGCCAGGCATGGATGTTCTGGCACCAGAACGGACGGAGACAAGGAGCGGCATAACGCCGTCTTTTTCGCCGCCGAAGGACTTGTTGTTGGATTTTTCGATGTCGTGCACGTGAGCGACGATATCATTCCATACGAAATCTGGGATGGTTTTGCCGGATTCGTAGTAGAGGGTGCAAGCTTCGGTGGAGATGGTGAAACCAGCTGGGATGTTGACACCAGCGGCAGTCATCTCTGCCAGACCAAAGCCTTTTCCGCCAAGGATTTCTTTGCCGAGCTTTCCAGCATGGGCTTCCTTGAAGGAATAAACGTACTTCTTTTCTGCCATTTTTTCCTCCTAATGACAATAGGGGTCTATTGACCCGACACTAGAATTTTACCATAACTGCTCTTGTTCCTAGAACAAGAAAAAACGTTGTTTCGACGGCATCGTTGATTTGGCATATTTCAAACTGCTTTTTGACGCGTTCTCTTTCTCGCTTTTGACTAAGAAAAAGCCACCATTTGGTGGCCGAACGTTATTGGTTGATTCTGTAGATGGCTTCTTTCCCATCTTTTTTCATCAAATGCTTCCAAAGCAGTTGCATGATGACGTGATTGAAGGTCATATGGAGATCTTCGGTGATTTGCATATCTTCAACCGGGGCATGGAGATGATAGGCTGCTTTATCGAAGATCTTGCCGCCGGTATAGCCTGTAACGGCGATAAGAGGCGTGCCAATTTCATTGACGTATTCCACCGCTTTTACAATGTTTTTGGAATTGCCAGACCCAGAGATTGCGATGACGAGATCATCCTTTTTGAGCCTGCCTTTTAATTGGCTATAGAACACATTCTCGTAGGATTCGTCGTTAGCGATCGCCATCATGGTTGGGATGTTGTCGTTAAGGCAAACGACATGGAATTTCTTATCGAGCTCGCAGCAGATGCCTTTGTTGAAATCGCAAGCCATATGGGAAGCGGTAGAGGCTGAACCTCCATTGCCGAAAACATAGATTGTGACTTCTCTTTCGTATGCATCCAATATCGCATTGGTGGCTTCGTTGATCGCATCGAAATCCAGGGAATCGAAGACCCGTTTTTCCCGTTCATAATATTCTTTTAACGCTGGTTTGAAATCCATGGTTGTCTCCTATTGCTTCGGTTGGTTGAGAATGAGGGTGACCGCTTCGAGGATGTCTCTGACGGTGTAATCTACTTTGGCATTGGGGAAATGGCCAAATGGATGGGGGTCGCCGCTGGTAAGAAGGATTGCTTTGCACCCGGCATTATTCGCGGTCATGATGTCGCGATCGGTATCGCCGATGAACCAAGAAGATTCTAAATCGATGTTGAACCGTTCTTTGGCTTTGAGAATCATGCCGATCTTTGGCTTTCGGCATTCACAGTCGATCTTGAATTCAACACGCTCCCCTTCAAAGCCTTTATCGGGATGATGTGGGCAGAAATAAATCGCATCTAAATATGCCCCATCTGCGCCTAATAAGGTTTCCATCTTGGCGTGGATATTATCGAGTTCCGCCAAAGTGGTATCGCCCCTAGCGACGATGGGTTGATTGGTGATGACGATGGCTAAATACCCAGACTCGTTGATGAGTCGAATCGCCTTAGAAGCGTTCTCAGTCAATTGAAGCAAAGAGGCTTCGGTGACGTAATCTCCAAAGACATTGATGACCCCGTCTCGGTCTAAGAAAATGGCCTTTTGCGGAGATTTTAGGTTTTTTGCAGCGATAATTCCGTTTTCCAAATCGCGGATAACGGCGTAATAACGGCTCGGTGTGCCACAGTCTTTGATATACTCAGAGCAGACATATCCATAGACTCCGTCGCAAGCGATCGTCGGCATCAAGATCTCTTTTTCGTAGTCCATCTTGTAGAGTTCTTCTTCGTCTTCAAACGTCTGAAGAAGCTCGGCGGAGATGACATAGACCCCGGCTAAAACCAAGTTGTGGTAAAAGGATTCCCGTTCTTTGTTTTTAGGGAGGACGCTTAAGACGAGTCCGTCTTCTCTAAGCATCAAGATATCAGAATCTGCGGGGTGTGAATTGGGGTGAACATAGGCGGTGATAAGACCTTCATGGGAACGATGGAAATCAATCATCCTTTCCCATGAGACATCAAGCATCAAATCCCCAAGCAGGAATAAGATGTCTTCATGGATTTGCTTGGCAATATAAGTAAATGCCCCGCCTGTTCCTAATGGAGATTGCTCGACATAGTAGGTGATTTTCATTCCAAGGGAAGCGCCGTCACCGAAATAATCCTGGATAGCGGTCGATTGCTTGGAGACGATGATAAGAGCCTCGGTGATGCCACTGCGCTTCAACGATTCTAATTGCCACTGCAAAATCGGTTTGCCACCGATATCGACCATCGGCTTTGGAAGATCTTTGGCAACGCTGGCTAAACGCGTTCCTGCCCCGCCTGCTTGAATAACTGCTTTCATGGCTACTCCGTGAATATGATAGAAACGCCCGAATTATCGAACTCAAACGTAAGCTCGCTCAAATCGCTTAAGGCTTCTCTTACTGATTGCTGCTTTTCTTCTGGAACGTAGAAAAGGAGGAAGCCACCGCCGCCGGCGCCAAGAAGCTTGCCGCCGGTCGCGCCCGCTTTGATTCCACGTTCATAAACGTCATCAATCATGGGGTTAGAGATGCCTCTAGCTAAGGATTTCTTGATTTCCCAGCTGCGGTTTAAGGTTTCACCAAGGGCATCGATATTGTTGAGCTCGAATTGCTCTCTTAAATCACGCGTCATTTGGCAAAGCGTACGAGTCGCGTTGATTTTTTCGTTTGAGGATGCGAGGTTCTTGGTTTCTTCTCCAAGGATTGCATTCGCATCATGAATCTTACCGGTATAGAACATCAAGCAAGAGCGTTCCAACTTCTGGAAAGAGGTGCGCTTCATGATGATCGGTTCGACTTTAACGAAACCGCCTGGCTCGAATTCGTAATAACGAAGACCGCCGAAAGCTGCAGCAAATTGGTCTTGCTTGCCAATCGGGTTACCAAGTTTATTGATTTCGATTTCGCATGCTTCTTTGGCAACTTTGTAGCTAGAAACGGACTCGCCGTGATAAGCATATAAAAGTTTTAACAATGCGACGGTGAAAGAAGAGGAAGAACCAAGACCCGTTCCGGCGGGGATGTCCGCCATCGAGGTGATCTCAATTCCTTTGGTGCCGAAATCGGTTAAGACTTGCTTAAAGATTCGATGCTGAATCTCAGAAGCATCGGAAACGATTTCAGTCTGAGAATACTTCAATGTGATGGTGTCTTTGTTGAAGGCTTGGTTCGCGGCTAAAAAGATGTATTTTCGAATGGAAGTCGAAAGAACACATCCCCCATAGGTTTCATAGAAAGAAGGGATATCGCTGCCGCCTCCACAGAATGAGACGCGAAAAGGTGCACGGGAAATGATCATATCCCCGCTATTTTAATGCGCACGCGCGATTTTTCCAAAACAAATCACTGGAAAGCGCAGCGATATTCATTCTTCTAGAAGGAACATTTTGCCTTGAAGATGGAAAAAGAACGGAGAATTGCATAGATTTTTCCATTAATAAAGCCAAGGAATCTCGGTACACTAATGACGCAGGAACAAATATGAAACTTGGTGTAGACCTTTCTATTCTCGATGAATTGCTTCCGCTTGGAGCGAAATACTTTTATCAAGGAAAACCGATTGAACCCTTCTCGTTCTTCGCTGACCATTCAGGAATATCTATGGTACGGCTTCGCCTTTGGCATCATCCCTATGATAAACAAGGCAACCCTTATGGAGGTGGAGGGAACGATTTGGATTGCTTCCTTCGTCTAGCGAAAAAAGCAAAAAACGCAGGCATGCCTGTCATGCTTGATTTCCATTACAGTGATTTCTGGGTCGATCCCGGAAGGCAACGCATCCCACAAGCGTGGGAAGGGAAAAACTTCTTAGAGATCGTTAAGTTAATTTATGACTACACGCGCGACACATTGCTAAAAATACGAGATAACGGGATTGAGGTGGCGGCGATTCAAGTTGGCAATGAGATTACAAACGGCATGCTTTTCCCCTTTGGGCAGCTCTGGCGGGAATTTGATGAAACCAACGGCGGCGGATTCAAAGGGCTCGCGATGCTTTTGAAAGCGGGCTTTGATGCCTGCAAAGAAATCTATCCAAACGCATTGACCGTATGCCATTTAGAGCATTCTGCCTCAAAGCAAATGCAAGAAGATTTCTTCACCAATCTTTTTGCTGAGAACATCGATTTTGATGTCATCGGAGAATCCTATTACCCCTATTGGCATGGCACATTGTCCGAGCTAGAAGAAAGTATTTTGAACCTCCAAGTGAAGTTCCATAAGGAAGTCTGGCTTGTAGAAACTGGTTATGAATGGGGCGAATCTCTTGTAGAGGGTCATCATAATGACTTTGAAGGAGATCAAGGCGAATTGTTTGAGGTAGGAAACATCAATGGTCGCGTTCCATTCCCGAATACCCTACAAGGCCAAGCGGATTACTATAAAGAATTGCTTTCTCGTATGAAAAAAATCGGGGTCGGCATG
>ONWJ01000194.1 GCA_900321535.1 uncultured Erysipelotrichaceae bacterium | reverse complement strand
TGGGAAAGAGAACATCCACCGGGGATCCTACGGGCGAAATCATCGAAGAAAAGCCGATTCCTGAACTTGATTTAGAGAAAATTAAGCTGGTTTTGCAGGGATTTTTAGGAAAAGGAACCCAAATCCCTCCGATGACCAGCGCGATCAAAGTCGATGGGGAAGCCCTCTATAAGAAAGCCCACAAAGGGATTGAAGTGGAACGCAAGCCAAGGGACATCGAGATCTTCTCTCTTAATGCGATTTATTATGACGCGCCTTATTTAGATATCACTTGCACCGTTTCTAGCGGGACCTATATCCGTACCTTAGGAGAAGATATCGCCAAAAAACTAGGAACAGTAGGGCATGTGGAACAACTTCGTAGACTAAGCATCGGCAAGCATCTATTAAGCTTAGCCAAACCGCTTGATGAGATCACGGTCGAAGATTTGCTTGAGCCTTCTATCTATGTGCGTTCCATGAAACACGTCGAAGTGTCCAATGAACGTCTTAAAATGGTAAATAACGGGATGAAGATGGCAGAATCTATTGATTATGGTCCGCGGATTCTTTATACCGAAAACGGCATCGGCATCGCGGTGTATGAAAAACAAGATGACGGCGTTTATCATTGCTTGAGGGGATTGCGATGAGCAAAGTGGATTTTGATTCTTCTAAACTTCCTTCGGTGAAAGGTCCAATCTCCTTGGCCTTAGGCAATTTCGACGGCATGCATCTAGGCCATGCCGAAGTGCTTTTCAACTGCGTTTATGATGCTTCTTATGAAACCGCGATTTTGTTCTTAAAGCCCACCCCAGAAGCCAAAAACACACACCCGTTCCTCTCTAAAGACGTTTTGATGTCGGAGATGGAAAAAGAGATATTCGCCACGAACAAGAAGATCGAATGGATTCTTTCTTGTTTCGCTAACGAAGATTTCTATGAGATGACCCCGGATGAATTCATCGAAAACGTTCTTAAGCCGTTGAACGTGAAAGAGATCTTCTGTGGCGAGGATTATACCTTCGGCAGACTCGGCAAAGGCAACGTCGACTTGTTGAAAGAACATTTCAAAGTCAATGCCGCACCTTTATTAGAAATCGATGGGGAGAAGATTTCCTCTACCCGGATCAAACGATTGATTCGAGAAGGTGATGTGGAATATGCAAAGAAGCTATTAGGCCATCCCTATCAAAACCTTGGGATTATCGTCCCTGGTTTTCAGCGGGGCAGATCACTTGGTTTCCCAACCGCGAATTTAGCGTTCCAGACTCCTTATGTCCTTCCCAAAATCGGGGTCTATTATGGCCTATGCTATCTAAGTGGCATCGCTTATCCTAGCATCATCAATGTGGGTTCCAACCCGACATTTGGCAACCACGAACTGACCGTTGAAGCGCATCTAATAGGTTATGAAGGCGCGGATTTATATGGCAAATCGCTCTATGTCAATTACTATGGCAGACTCCGCGATGAGCATGTTTTCGATGATGAAAAAGCCTTGATTGAGCAACTTGAAATCGACCGAAAAAACGCTTTATCTTTGCTTGCAAATTAAGAAAAAATCTCAAAATCGCTGCAAATCAAGTATTTCTTTTGAAGCATTTTAAAAAAGATACGCATTTTCGCCTATCAACATAAATAAGGCGCATATAAAAACGCGAGATGGTTCAAGACAATCTCGCGTCTTTCTTATCTTATTGATTGGCTTCTTCCGCTTCGGCGAGGAGACGTTGCTTGGCCTCCCATTTTTTGCGTTCAGCGGTATTGAGGATGCGCTTTCTCATGCGGATGGCGGTGGGGGTGATCTCCACAAGTTCATCCGAATTGATGTAATCAAGGCAAGCCTCTAAGCTCATCTTGCGAGGAGACTTCAAGACAACGGTTTGCTCTTTGGTGGAACTTCTGACGTTGGTCATTGGTTTGGCCGCGGTGACGTTGACCGCCAAATCGCTTGGGTAGCGGTGTTCTCCAACGAGCATCCCTTCATAGCAAATCGTGCCAGGGATGATGAACATCGTGCCGTGAGCCTCGACTTTCTCCAAGGAATAAGGAGTGGCGGGCCCTTTATCGACAGAGACCAAGACGCCGAGATTACGTTCTCCAACCTTCTGAGAATAGATTGGGCGATATTCTTTATAGGTGTGGTTGATGATGCCATAACCTTTGGTTAAGGTGAGGAAGTTCGAGACAAATCCAAGCAAACCACGGGATGGAATAACATAGCTTAAGCGGGATTGGCCGTTATTTTCGACCATATCGATGAGTTGTCCTCCGCGATTGCCGAGGGTTTCCATGATATCCCCGACGAATTCGGCTGGGACATCGATTTGCAAATCTTCATATGGCTCGCATTTGACCCCATCGATTTCGCGGATGATGACATGAGGCTTAGAAACCTCAAGCTCATATCCTTCGCGTCTCATGGTTTCAATCAAAACGCCTAAATGAAGCTCACCACGTCCGCAGACAGTCCAAGTCTCGGTATTTGGGATACGAGAATAGCGGAGCGAGACGTCGCGTTGAACTTCCGAGAACAAGCGTTCTTCCAGCAAACGAGCGGTCACGAATTTGCCATCTTGTCCACGAAGTGGGCTGCTGTTGGTGCCAAATTCCATTTGAAGGGTTGGTTCATCAACACGTAAAGCGGGCAGTGGGTCTGGGTGTCCTGCCGCGCAGAAAGTCTCGCCGACATTCATCTCAGGGTTACCCGCGATCGCGCAGATATCGCCGCATTCGACTTCATCGACTTCGGTGCGACGCAGTCCCTGAAAGGTATAGAGCTTCATGATCTTGAAGTCTTTGGTGGTGCCGTCTAGTTTCACATCGGTGATGGTCTCGCCGACTTTGACCTTGCCTTGACGGATGGTTCCGATGCCGATACGGCCGACGAATTCGTTATAGTCGAGCAGGGCAGGCTGAAACTGGAATGGTTTGCTTGGGTCACAGACTGGCTCAGGAATCTCTTTGAGGATGGTCTCGAAGATCGGGTCCATGCCAGGGGCTTGCTTATCGGCTTCTGGCTCATAAGAAGAAGTGCCATTTAATGCGGAAGCATAGACGACTGGGAAATCTAATAAATCATCAGGCGCGCCAAGCTGGATGAAAAGGTCCAAAACCTCATCCACGGCTTTTTGAGGATCGGCATTCGGGCGGTCGACTTTGTTGATGACGACGATCGGCTTGATATGGTTTTGAAGCGCGTTTTTCAGGACGAAGCGCGTTTGAGGCATCGTGCCTTCGAAAGCGTCGACCAGCAATAAGCAGCCATCGACCATGTGCATGATGCGCTCGACCTCGCCGCCGAAGTCGGCGTGCCCCGGAGTGTCCACGATGTTGATTTTGGTGTCTTTGTAAACCAAAGAAGTGGTCTTGGCCAAGATGGTGATGCCACGTTCCCTTTCTTGGGGGTTGCTATCCATCGCGCGGTCTAAGATTGCCTGATTGTCGCGGAAGGTTCCGCTGCTTTCTAGCAACGCATTGACCAGCGTGGTTTTGCCATGGTCTACGTGAGCGATGATCGCGATGTTTCTCATTTTCATAATCGTGCCTCCGAAAAAGCCGGATGGAATTTTATTCCTACATATACGCGCGTGCAAGTGATTTTTGGTGAATCGATGTAACCTCGAAGGCCGTTTTTAAGAAAGAATTGCTCCGTAATTTCTACATGATTCACATAAAATATGGTGGATTTGCAGGGATTTTGAGTTATTTACGGATTTCCATGAAAATTGTGTTTGCCACCTTCTACATAGTAGAGTATTATTCCTCCTGCGGCCAGTCAGGGTTGACACGCCTCTCCTGCATGCGGCTCTAGGCTTGGCTAAGTTTAATAAAGAAAGGAGAAACACGATGGCTCTTAACAAAGAAACCACCGCCGCGATCATCAAAGAGTATGGACGCGATGGGAAGGACACCGGCTCCGCCGAAGTTCAGATTGCTCTTCTTACCAAGAGAATCAAAGATCTCACCGAGCACCTCCGCGCCAACAAACAAGACGCGGGCGCAAGACGTTCCCTCATGATCCTTGTCGGTAAGCGTCGCAGCCTTCTCGGCTACCTCTCTCGCACCGATGCGGACCGCTATGCGGCCTTGATCGCCAAACTCGGCATCCGTAAGTAATCGGATTAGAGCGATGAATCACCGTCTCAAATCGAGGCGGTTTTTCTTTGCCTTGGGGTAATAAGGAAGAGATTTCTTGCATTCAACTTTCTTTTTGTGTTTTCATGCACCCTTAAAGGGTGTATGATTCAGGCGTTTGTGAATAAAGAAAGAGAAAAGAATGAAAAAAGTATTCGAAACTGAATTCGCCGGAAGACCATTAAGCGTCGAAAGCGGCGAAATCGCCAAGCAAGCCGACGGCAGTGTGCTTGTCCGCTTTGGCGAAACGGTCGTGCTAGCAACGGTCTGCTGCGCGGACGAACCAAAAGAGGGTGATTTCTTCCCCTTGACCGTGAACTATGAAGAAAAGCAATACGCAGTCGGCAAAATCCCTGGCTCCTTCCTCCGCAGAGAAGGCAGAGCTGGTGAACATGCGACCTTGTCCGCACGTTTGATCGACCGCCCAATCCGCCCATTATTCGCGGATGGATTCCGCAACGAAGTCCAGATCGTCGCCACCGTCATGAGCTGCGATCCAGACAACACCCCTGAGATGACCGGTATGCTCGGTGCTTCCTTAGCCCTTTGCACCTCCGACATCCCATTCGATGGACCTGTCGCCGGCGTCTATGTCGGACGCGTCGATGGCAAGCTCATCATCAACCCAACCGTTGAACAAAAAGAGAAATCCGATATCGACCTCGCCGTCGCCGGTACCAAAGACGCCATCATGATGGTCGAAGCCGGCGCTGCCCAAGTCCCAGAAGAAGAGATGCTCGATGCCATCATGTTCGCTCATGAAGCCATCAAAGAGCTCTGCGCCTTCCAAGACAAAATCATCGCTGAGATCGGCAAACCAAAGAGAGAAATCTCCCTCTATGCACCAGATCCAAAGATCGTTGAGGACATCAATACCCGCATCGGTGAGAGATTGGTCAAGGCCATCTCCATCTTCGATAAGCTCGAACGTCAGCACGCCGTCGATGCTTTGAAGAAAGAAATCATCGATGACTATGATCATCGTGAATACGAAGATGAGCATGATTACAAGATG
>ONWJ01000090.1 GCA_900321535.1 uncultured Erysipelotrichaceae bacterium | reverse complement strand
TGACCATGATCTCTTCCGCTGCTAGAGCCAGCATGCCAGAGGCTTTGGGGTCTTGGCTGATTTCTTCGCCAAAACGCTGCAATTCCTCGACGCATTTGCTGATTTCATCGCTCTTTGCTGGGAGGGAGATATCAAGTCGCTTGGCTTTCGGATCGATATAGGGGATAAGGAAGAGCCCCTTTCCTTCAAAGCGATGTAGCTTCTTTCCGATGAGGACGAAGGCAACGACGGTTAAGAAGGTCGCGGCTTCTAGAATCACGTTGCCATAGGCAAATCCCATGACCCCATCGGCTTTCATCAAGAAGTAGATCAAGACAGGACCGATCAAACCAAGACGGGCGACATTGTTGACGACTCCAGGAGAGTTGACCAAAATCGCAGGATAATAGTACATGAAAAACTTGTTGGCCGCATAGATAATGAAACACAAAGCGTAAATCCTAACCGCTAAAAGCGGGTCAACCTTGCTTCCGGCAACCACTTCATCCAAGTTCACGTTGAAAACAAAGAAGAAGAACTGCGGGAAAACAAGCGACAAAATCGTCAATATCGCGGTGATGCTTGATACGAGGATGATGACCCTTCGGCATATCGATTTTAATCCGAAGAAATCCTTTTCACCAAATAGAGCCGGAATAACCGAAGACATCAGTTGCAGTGGACCTAAAATAAAGAGGTCAACCGCGAAGGAAGTGTTCGATAACATCGCATAGGCAGGCATTTCTTGTTCCGTCAAGAAGGCGACGGCGGCGAAATTAAGCACCAAATAGAAGACAAACGAGAGAACATCCATCGCGGCAGCTGTACTTCCGGCGCGAAGAATGTCTTTCATGAAGTGCATTGAGCCCTTCAAGCTGGCTTTCAAATCAACCATGCGGCGTTTGGACTTGATATATGGGATGATGACGACCATGCCAGAAAGCATGCCGATGCCCATCGAAAGTCCAGCACCCATCATCTTTAATTCGGCAGTCCAGCCAGGGATGAAGGCAAATAGAACGAGGGCCAAGATATGGACGATGTTGGAGATGATGAAATAAAGGGCACCCAAGGTAGGGCTATTATCAGAAGGCAAGAAGTAGGCGATCAAAATGCCGACATTCAAAATTGCCGCCTGGCAGAAATAAACCCTGATATATTGGGACACCATCGGGATCAAAGAAGGGAAGTTGCCACTAAATAAGGTGGCGATTCCATCGCTAGCGAAGATGCCAACAGGAATAAGCAGCAAAGAGATCAAGAAAACCGAAACAAGGCTTATCTTGAAGACTTTTGAGGCGTCTTCTATGCGTCTTTTCCCGATGAAGTTGGAGGCGACGATACTTGCGCCCGTGCCAATGGCAATACCAGGCAATTCCACCAAGAAGACAACCGGCAAGCCCAAAGAAGATGCGCTTAAAGCGTCCGGCCCGATGAGGTTGCCGATCAAGATGGCTTCGACGAGGGAGCCAAATTGCATCGCCATAACCATCAAGACGGTCGGGATGAGATATTGATAGAACTTCCGACGGATGATTCTATCGTTTCGTTTATAGGATACTTCCATGCTAGCTCCTTATTCGAAGAATCCCAAGGTATCGAGGGAGAAGATAGAACGGTCAAGATACGATCCTTCGATGATCGGCCAGTGGTAGCCTAAGCGATACAATGCCTTAATGGTGAACGTGTTATCGGAAAGGATATAATCACGGGTCGAGGTATCGGAGGAGTTATAAGAGATGAGGCAAGAAACGTCCATCTGCCTGGATTCATCCTTCATATAGTCGGTGAGAGAGGCCATGAAGGTCGCATCATCGACCATCTTGATCGGATAGCCATAGGCATTCATCGCCTCGATGACATCGCCATATTCGACTTCGTGGCTGTTCGCGGAGTGGAAGATGGTGAATTTCTTCGCTGCGGTGGAAAGAAGGATGATGGTCTTCGCGACTTCGTCGATCGGCGAGAAGTCGATGGTGACGTCAGCCATGGAGACTGGGAAGACGCCAAGCTTCTTGTAGGCGCGGATCGTGGCCATGAAGTTGTTCGTGCCGCTATTGACTTGGAATTGTCCATCGCGTGCACGTCCCATCAAGTTGCCAACGCGGATGATTTTGCCGTCTAGTCCGCGCTGATTGACCGCTTCGATGAGGGCTTGTTCCGCCTTGATCTTGGAATTGATGTATTTATTGTCGATGCTTTGTCCGAAGAAGATCTCGCTTTCATGGATGCGTTTGGTCTTGGGGAACTTGTTATCGACGTTTTCACCCGCGACCGAAAGGGTAGAAACCTGCACCAATCGGCACTGATGGTCTAAGGCGACTTCGATGAGGTTCTTCAAACCGCCGAGATTGACTTTCTCGATGACATCGGAATTGGAGAAGTGCTTGACGATGGCCGCGCAGTTGATGATGAGGTCGAAGGTGACATCTTTGAGTTGCTTGACCAAATCCGGATGGGTGACATCGGATTGGATGATGTGGATGCGGTTGCCGAATTCATGCTCGAATGGATCGTCGAAATAGTACTCTAATAATCCGCTTAAGCGATCTTCGGCTGAGATATTCTCGCCGCCACGGACGAGCAAATAGATGTTCGCATCGCCATGAATCAATAGTTCATGAAGAATATGGATGCCAAGGAAGCCGGTCGCGCCGGTGAGCAAGATCTTAGAGAAAGAGGCGCGATCTGTAAGGATATCGTCGACTTCGGCAACGACATTGTGCTCCAAGCCTTCTTCGGTGGCTTGAAGTTGCTCTTCTTTGACTTCGGCTTTCCCGCCTTTTTCCATTGACATGCAGTGGGCCGCCAAATCGATGACCGTGGGGTTATCGAAGACGTCGCTATAAGAGACGGGGAGGCCTTTTTCCATGGCAAGCATCGTGACCTTAGAGGCGCTTAAGGAAGTGCCGCCAAGATCGAAGAAGTCATCATCGATAGAAAGTTCATCCACGCCAAGAACGTGCTTGAAGATATCAAAGAGGATCTCTTGGGTGGCGTTTCGAGGGAGACGTGCGCTCTTTTTGGAGGCGTCTTTGGTGATGACCGGGTCTGGCAAGGCTTTCTTATTGACTTTGCCGTTATTGGTCATCGGGATGGAATCAAGGTGCATGAAGACCTTTGGAATCATGTATGGGGTAAGCGTTTTCCCTAGATGCTCTTTGAGATTGGCAACTGGGATTTCTTCTTTACTTAAGTAGTAACCCACCAAGAATTGGCCTTCTTCCTTGGTTTCTTTGACCAAGACGATCGCGTGCGAGATGCCAGGATAGGATTGCATTGCGTTTTCGATCTCATCGAGTTCGACGCGAAGACCACGCAGTTTCACCTGGTTATCTTTACGGCCGAAGAATTCGATTCTGCCATCGTAATTGATACGGGCAAGGTCACCAGAGCGATAGGCATAAACGCCTTCGAAGGTGATGAATTTCTCTTTGTTGAGGTCTTCTCTATGGACATAGCCACGGGAAACGCCCTCGCCGCCGATCAGGAGTTCGCCAACCGCGCCAAATGGGAGGCGGCGGAGCAAACTATCGATGATATAGGTCTTCGTATTGGCGATTGGGAAGCCGATGGTGATGCGGCTAGAAACGACATCGTCCATGGTGGAGGCAACCGTGGTTTCGGTTGGCCCATAGCCATTATGAATCAAGCATTTCATGCCCTTTTCGCGCATCTTTTGAATCATCGAGGCAGGAAGTGCTTCTGCGCCGAGGTCGATGACCTTCAAATCGCGGAAGGCGTCCATGACATCTTCGATATCCAGGACGTTATTTACATAAGACGGGGTGGTGGTGATGATGTCGACGTGATTCTCTTTCATGCGCTTAGCAAGCAAGACTGGGTTCAAGATCTCGTCTTCGCTCGCCAGCATGATGGTCATGCCGTTAGCAAGTGGGACGAATTCTTCTTGCACAGAAAGGTCGAAGCTTAGGGATGCTAACGAGGCCGCGACAGTGGAGATATTCGCGTATTCATCGACAATCGGGTTATGAGCGACATTGGCCACATAGTTTGCAAGGCTATGATGCTCGATCATGACGCCTTTTGGCTTGCCAGTGGAGCCAGAAGTGAAGATGCAATAGGCAAGAGAATGCGGATCGATCTCAACGTTTAAGGCATCTTTCGGTGCAGTGGCGAGGATATCCTCGATGAGCAAGAACTTGGTGTCCTTATAGGTTGGACGCTTCTGCTCATAGAGCTCTTTGGTGGTCAAGACGTATTTGGCCTCGGAATCCTCGATGATCATGAGGATACGTTCATCGGGATAAGCTGGGTCAACGGGAACGAAGCAAGCACCCGATTTCAAGACGCCTTCTCTTCCAACGTAGGCGTTTGCAATGCGCGGGAGCATGACAACGATTTTGTCTTCTTTGCCAACCCCAAGTTTCGCTAAGGCATTCGCGACTTGGTTGGTGCGTTCATCGAACTGGGCATAGGTCAAGGTTTCGTCAATCGCGATTAAAGCGGGTTTTGCAGGGTTTTTGGCCACCGAATCCGCTAAATAATGGAGATAATCCAGGTATGGGAGATCGACTTCGGTCGCGTTATAGACATCCATTTGCTTCTTGTCTTCTTCATCGACGAAGCAGATTTCGCCTAAGCTAACTTTGTTAAGGAAGCCGCAAGCGACGTTATTGAAGAGCTTGGCGAAGGTTTCCATGGTCTTTGCCAAATAGAGGTTGCTTGGGTATTCGAAGTGGAGGCGGTAGCAAGCAGGATCTTCGACGCAGTCCACGCTGAAGAGGGCTTTCACTTCGTCGCCGTTAAGGTGGATGAGCTCGGCTTTCTCGCCACCGATTTCTTTTGGCAAGAAACCATCGCCTTGATAAGCGAACATGACATCGGCTTTGATGCCAAAGTCATGGCTTGCCTCGGCAAAGGAATAAAGAGTGCTTTGCTCGCTGGTTTCGATTTGCTTGGAAAGATCGCGGACAAAGTCGACGCAGGATTGCTTTTGATCGATTTTCGCATACACGGGTAAGGTCTTTACCATCATGGTGACGCTTCTAGCGGTAAAAGAGGAGTCACGTCCTGAATAAATCGAGGTGAACAAGGCGTCTTCGTTGCCATCAAATGTGGCTAAAGCATAGGCGAATACGGCATTGAAGAATCCGTTGACGCTGAGTCCTTTTTCTTTCAAGAACGCTTTGACTTTCTCTTTGTCGATCGCAAGGTTCACATCGACTTCGCAAGGCTTCTCTTCGGCTGGGAGGTCGTATTCTTTTCTTGGCAATGCGACGCAGTCGACGCCATCAAGGAAGGAGGCATAATGGGCTTTTTGCTTTTCGAGCACTTCCTTGGTCGCATCGCGAGTTTCTTTCAAGGCAATCTGGAATCCATCGCGCTTTTCTGCTTCGATATCCTCTCCGCGATAGGCTTTATCGATATCTTCCATCAAGATGGCTAAAGAGGTGCCATCGCTCGCAAGGTGATGGGTATCAAGGAAGAGATAGTTCTCTTTGCCGCGATAGATTTTGGCTTGATAGAATGGGCCTTTCATGAGGTCATAAGGAGTCAAAGCGAATGGAGAAGGAAGTTCGCCGAGGTTTTCGACTTTGACTTCACCGTCAAGGGCCGGCACAACGCGAGGCTCGCCTGCTTCATTGACCTT
>ONWJ01000193.1 GCA_900321535.1 uncultured Erysipelotrichaceae bacterium | reverse complement strand
GATCGCTCATTTGTTAGAGCAAGGTGCGAAACGGCTATATGTTGTTGGCAATCAAAGCATGAAGAAACGCTTCCAGCCGCATTTCGAACTTGTTAAAGAGTACAACGAGGATGAGAAAATCGATGCAGTTGTCTGTGGCTTCTGTACCGAACTGGTCTACAAAGACCTGCAAGATGCTTGCTTGTTCCTTCTCACCTCGGATTGCAAATTCTATGCGACCAACGGCGATTACCGTTGCCCAATCGAAGGTGGATTATATATCCCCGATTGCGGTGGAATGATTGAATGGTTACGTCTTGCCACCAACAAAACGGCGGAAGTGCTGGGAAAGCCAAGCGCGACCGTAGTCGAAACATTAATGAAGCGTTTCCAGGTGAGCAAGGAAGAAACGTTTGTCGTTGGAGATAGACTCTATACCGATATTCTAGTTGGCGTTAACGCCGGAGTTGATAGCATCTGCGTCCTCTCCGGGGAAGCAAGCCTTGAAGACGTTAAAGCGTATCCGCATAAGCCAACCTATATCTTAGATTCTGTAGCCGAAATTCCTTCCCTTTTAGGACTTGAATAATCAAAAAACCTCTCAATTCCCGCTTCAATTATCAGAATGAGAGGTTTTTTTGTTTATAACGTGGCCTTGTTATCAACGTAAGGGAGCAAGGAGATTTCAAGGTTCCCGTTTTTGGTTCTAAGCTCGTCGATGAACTCTTTCTCCTCGGCTTGGTTCTTTAGCCGTACACGATAACTGATCTTGTATAACGAACCCATATTCGTGGTTTTGACTTCCACCAACTCATTGACTTTGAGGTAATGGGCGAATGTGTCGTCGAAGATTTCGGTATAGTTCAGCGATTCTGGCACGACGATTTTCAGCAGCTTTTCTGCCGCCACATATTTGTGGTCGAAGATGGGGAGAAAAGTGAAGAGTATGTATAAACCGCTTAAGCCAAGACAGATGAGGAAACCATATGCGAGATATCCCATCCCAAATGCAAAGCCAGATGCGGTGGAAAGGAATAATAAGAGCATCTCTTCCGCTTTGCCTTGAGCAGAACGGAAACGAATGAGGCCGAATGCGACGGCGGCTGTGATGAGTCTAGCGGTGACGGTCGTCGTCGAAGATGCGCTTAAGAAACATTCGATCAACGCAAATACGGTGCAGACGACAGAAGGGATGATAGATGAGGTGATGAAGAGACTTCTGGATGCTCTGAGTCTGAAACTTGCAATCCAGCTCATTAATAAGCCTCCAAGAAGGGCGCAGGCGATAGCCCCGAGGACATAAGAAGCGCTTATGCCATTTGAATAGATGGTTTGGAATAGGTTTTCCATGTGAGTTTGCTCCTTTCTTCTGCGAGTTGCTTTTTGGTTTCGATGGTGTAGGCAGTGCCGTATTTTGAAAAAGACGACACGTAGATCTTTAATTTATCCAGTATCTTGGTTAGCCATAACGGCATGGCTTGCTGGACTTTGATTTCTAAGATGGTAGAACCTTCTGGGAGAAGAAGCGTTCCATCCATCGAAGTATCTAGGTTGAGGTTTTCCATTCGGTAACGGGGGCTGGCGTCGATGGTCAGTCGGAGATCTCCGTCCTTTTCTTTATAGGCAAGTCGATCGTAGATGATGAGGCAGCTAGGAACGAGGGTTCCATAGAAGTTCCTGAAATAGGAGATTTCCCTCGCGATTTGCCCATCTGCGCATATCGCGGAATCATGATCGAGGAACGCTTCGATTTCAGGAATCGTCGTTTGGACTCTTCTTTTATATACAATGCCGTATGCTTTTCGTTTCAATTCGAGGTATACGGGAGAGGTAGATGTCGCTATGCCGTAACTTCGAAGTCGAATCTTTTCCTTGAAGGCTGGTTTTTCGATGGAAGTCCGAATCAAACGGTAGTCCGGCGTGTCGTAATATAAGGAAGCAATGGATGTTAGACCGTATTGATCTACTTCCATATGTCCAACTAGAGCTTGCTTCAGTTTTTCGCTTTGCTCTTTGTTCAAGATGTATTTCATCTCGATTCTGCTCATTGCAGCGATGAAGCTGGTCATAAAAAGTTACCTCCTTCTTTTGAATACGAGGTAACTTTAGATGGTCAACTCTAAATTTACTTAAAGATTAGAGCTCGATTTTCAAAATAAATTCTTTTCCTTCGCCGTAGGCATAAATTCTTCCGTTTAAGGTCGTGACGATTTCCTTGGCGATAGAAAGGCCGATGCCACTTCCTTCAATGGAACTCCCACGGGCTTCATCGGAGCGATAGAAGCGTTCAAATACTTTATCCATTGGCCCATTTGAGGCGAGATTTGCATCGTTTTTGCAAATTATGATGGCTCTAGACTGCTCTGATTTAACGCTGAAATTAACATAGGACAATGCGTATTTTGAGGCGTTTTCAAGCACGATAGATAACAGTTTTCGGACAAGACCTTCGTTGGATTCAAATTCAAGGGAAGTCGGCAAATTTGAGGTTGCTTTAATGTTTTTGGCTTGGAATGATGTTTCGAATGTCCGGAACATTTCATCTGCGATGGTCGCGATATCGAGTTTGCTCTTTTCGGTTTTTTCGCCAACTCTGGCTAAATCGTTGAGATCGCGAACCATATTTGTCAAATGTCCGACTTGCTTGACGATTGCGGCAACGTTTTCGTTCTCTCCGTGTTCTAATTCCAATAGTTCTGCATTGGCGGAGATGATGGTTAATGGTGTTTTGAGTTCATGGGATGCATCAGAGATAAATCTCTTTTGCTTTTTATCGGATATCTCGAGAGGCTTAACGAATTGTTTAGCAACGAAAAATAAGATTAGTAAAGAGACTACCAAACCAACGCCCGAACCAATCAAGGATGCATAAAGAACTCTGTATGAGGGCGATAACTCACGTCCTTGGTCGATGATGGTTACGTATCTTGTCGTAGGCTCATCTGCCGGTGTATATGCGCGGAATCGATAATACGTTCTTGTCCAGCCGACGTTCTTGCTTGATAACGTTTTTGCCCAAGCGATGGCTTCTTCTTCAGTAACTGCGTTGATATGAAATCCACGTTCAACTGGCGTGGCTGTTCCATCCGCGTTGATCTTGATTGAAAAAAACCGGACCGAGTCTTTTGTTTCCGGCGAACGAGGCCCCATAGGCCCTTCGTTAAATTGTGGGGTCTGCGAAG
>ONWJ01000188.1 GCA_900321535.1 uncultured Erysipelotrichaceae bacterium | reverse complement strand
TGTTTTTCAAACACTGAAGCAAAGGCTCAGGAACATGCTCTGGCATGACGCTGCTAGAGCCTCCGCCATGGTAATAATGGAAGGCCGGTGCGCCGGTAACTAAAATGGTTTCTTCCTTCTTTAAAGGCAATGCATTTTCTTGATTTCGCAGCAAAACCGCGCCCTTTTCTTCAATTGTCTGAGCAAGTTTGCGTCTTTGATTCATGCTCATCGTTATCTTTCGGAGCACTTTTTCTTTCGCGTGTTTTTCGATGAAGGAGGCAACTCTCTCCGCATTTTCTTCTAGTTGATTCGCGTCGACTTTGCCTTGTATTGCCGCTTGATAAAACGGTTCATATAAATCTTTTTGGAAAGGCATTACTACGTTAAGGCCAGATTCAATTGAAGCCTTCATGTTTTTCACTGCCCACCAATCGGAAATGATGAGTCCCTGAAAGCCTTGCTTCCTTAAGTGTTCATAAAGCATCTTGTTCGCGGACATCCTTACCCCATTCACCAAGTTATAAGAGGACATGACCGTCCATGGCTTGGCGCCAAGAGCGATTTCAAAAGGTCTTAAGTACAGCTCATGGAGGGTTCTCTCATCGATATTTGAAGAAAGCCAATGCCTGCTTCGCTCGTGGTTATTCCCGCAATAATGCTTCAATGATGTTCCAACATGGCATCTTTGTGCCCCATAGATATAGGCCCTTGCAAGTATTCCGGTTAGTAATGGGTCTTCCGAAAAATATTCAAAGTTTCTCCCATTCAAAGGGTAACGTTTGATATTGATTCCAGGGCCAAGAATGATGTCGACGTTGCGGTCGATCGCGTCGTTTGCCACGCTTTCGCCTGCTTTCCAAACGAGCTTTTCGTCCCACGTGGATGCAAGAACTGAGGTCGATGGATAAGCGATAGAAGGAACAAGCTTGCCGTTTTCATCGATATGTCTCATACCGATTGTCGCGTCGCTCATGGTGATAGAGGGCAACGTTCCATTTAACGTTGGCAACGACCAATCCCCATCGCCCATGCACAAACGGCATTGTTCTTTTTTGGAATACTTTTTCGCCATAACAAACAACCTTTTCTTAAGATTATTCCAAGTTTGGCCGTGATGCAAAGACAAGGGCAAACCTCTTTAATCTAATTCAAATAAGAATGGCAAAGATATTCGAAAATTTGTATTTGGAATCAAAAAATTAACCACATTACGGATTTTCCCTGTATTTCATGCTCGCGCAGGCGATAATAATGGGCAAGAGGAACAACTTATGATCAAAACATCGGTTGCTTTAGGGTTGACCATGCTCCTATTAGGCGGGGGAATTATTAAGCCTGCCGTCAATAAACAGATGACGGGTACCTACGATCCTGGGCTCAACCTAATGGGCGATTTCATCGTGAACTCTTATATTGAAGACCTCGATACCTTAATGGACTATAGCGAGGCTTCCGCCCGACCTTCTAACGTTGTTTGCTATATCGACGAAGAAGGATATCAAACCAATTCCAAAGGCGTCTCTTTCTCAGAGAAATACGCGGATATCTATGATTGGTTCATCAAAGGAAAGATGATTCCACTCTATTATATCGATACCCAAGCCAAAGCCACTCAGTTTGTCGAATACTGCAACCTTGCAAATATCTATGATATGGGCGTTATTTCTCCTGACCCCATTCTTTTATCGTCCATTCACGAAAGCGTTGTTACTCTCCACTGCGTTCTTGATTGTTCATCTCAAGAGACCCTCCCATTAGGAGAAACCTTAAAACAAGCCAACAAAGCGGGAGCAAGAACCATTATCTTGTCGCAAAAACAAGCGACTGAATCGAACATTTATTTCTTCCAAGCAAGAACCAAATGCGTGTGGGTCAATAGCCGTTCCTCCAGTGACATCGAGATAATTCGCGAAGTCACAGATGGGGCTTATGGGGCAATCTATGATGACCCCTACCATGCGATTGAAGTTTTAAGCGCCTTCAGCAAAAACTCATTGAACCGTCAATATAATCTAAATCGACACGCCTTGAATATCGCTCATCGCGGACTCTATTCAACCCAATATGAGAATTCTTTAGAAGGTTGCATCGCTGCTTATGAATCGGGTGCCACACATTTTGAAATCGATATTCAGGTCACCAAGGATAAAAAGCTCGCCATCATGCACGATGACACGATCGACGCCACCACAAACGGTACCGGAAGAGTATCCGATCTCACCGCCGAGGAATTAAAGCAATTCCGCATTGACACCATCAATCGCCATGTTGTGCAAGGCGAGGGCGTTCCGATTCCGATGCTAGATGAGTTCTTCACCTATTTCAAAGGTAAGGATATCGTAATCATCATCGAGATTAAAACTTCGGCAAGTGACTGCGTTGAAATCCTGAAGAAATATATCGACGAATATGATTTCTATGATCAATGCGTCGTCATCTCTTTCTACGTACCGCAGTTAGTCAAAATGCAAGAGACCATTCCTGAGGTACCAACCGCTGATTTGAATTCCTATGGTGATGGTACATTGATGACAAGCTTAGAAATGCTTGGCAGAAGGAATATGGCAGTCGATACGAATGCCTCCAACCATACAGCCGCATTCGTCCGTCACCTGGCCGAAAGAGGATATGAAGGATGGTTCTGGACTTATGAAACCTTGACCAATGTGCTGGGGAAAACTGGCATCAACGGAAAGGTCTTCGGCATTACGAATAATGTCGCAGAACAATTAAAGGATTTCGCAATTTCCTTGCAAATCCCCGATGAATTAGAAACGACTTTGCCATTTGAAGAATATAAACCGAAAGGCCATTTCATCACCTATGGCGGGCCTAACGAAGAGGAAATCGAAGCTAGCCCATTCTTTATCGAAGACCATGAGGATTATGCTTTGGTAATCTACCAAGCAAGTTATGCCTCCTCCACAACACCGAAATACCGCGCGGTCGTTTTCTCCGATATCGTCAAAGTGACAAAGGCCAGCGTTCCAGCCGTTTCTTCGGAAGAACAATCAGAACAAGCAGTATCCTCCGAGCCCGAGCCTGCTCAGACGACTTCTGAAACCCCAGTTCAGCCTGATGTTCCAAAGCAAAACGCCGCAGCAATCCTGATTCCATCCATTGGTGGTGGCGTGTTATTAGTTGCCGGTATCATCGTCGCTGTTGTCCTTATCGTCAAAGCCAAAAAGAGGAGGAATTCAAAGTGAGAAATCCTAAGTTGCTTTCATTATTTCCATTTATTGCCCTTGCTTTAATCTCTTGCGGAGGATCTAGCGAACCACTGGTATCTTCTAGCAAATCTGAGCCACAGCCTAGTCAGACCACTATCTCCTCTATTTCTTCTAGCGCCGAAGTCACAACCGAGCCTATCGTGTCTTCTAGTGAAGAAGCAATCTCTTCTGAAGAGGAGATTTCCTCGATTGAACCAGTCGTCACCTCTATCGATGATGATCCACGCCCACAGGAATTTAGAGACGGCGGAGCTCTCTATGAAGAGGAGATGGAACCCTTAGGAGATTTCACGCCGACTCGCTTCCAAAAAGAAAGTCTCAAACTCGATGGAAGCGACCAGCTTTCCGAGGGAGTAAGATCGCTTCATTATTCTTTCAAACTGAACAACGGAAACAAGGTTCAAGCGGAGGTTATTGAAATTGATCCAACCGTTGCAACCATCCGTTCCAATTACAATATTTCACACGAAAACGTATACACGTCCCTCACCAAATACCAAAACAAGCATGATGATGTAAAGATTCTCGCTGGCATCAACGCCGACTTCTTTGGCTCAGATTGCGTCAACGCCTACGTGCAAGAAGGAACCATCATCAAAGCCGCTCATAACGATAACGGCATCTATGATTACACCGTTCCAGCAGCCGATATCCCAGCATCGAAACCTATGCTATTTGGCATCGGCGGAAGCCATGTTCGCATTGCTCCAATCGTTGAAGATCAAGACATCGAGACCACCATCAAAAGTTCCTTCCGCACCAAACTCAAATATGCTCACGCTGATAAAGTCGTCCATGAGATAACAAACAGTTTTTCGATGAAAGTCAAAACGGGCACAAATACGCTGGAAAGTGACTACACCTTGATTGAGAACACAGTGCCAGGAGGCGTCGTCACGGGAGAAGGCGACACGATTTATTATTTGCAGAAATTCCAGGATTCAGGTTTGGTGAAGTCCTATCGTGTCGATGATAGTTATGATGCAGGAGCTAGTAGATGGGATACCACCGACATGGGTGAAGATGTGTACCTATTTGTGAAAGCTGGAACCGAGGAAGTTTTGCAAATCGGCGATACCCTCTCCTATTGTATTGGCAACGATGATGGCAAATGGGATAACTACCAGACCATCATCGGCGGAAGACAGTCTCTTGTCGAAAACGGCGCCATCGCCCCTACTGTCACGCTTGAAAACTCTAATGGCGCACAAAATACCGGCATCCCAAGATCTTGCGTCGGCATTACCCCTGATCATAAAGTCTTGGTCACTGGCATCGAAGGGCTTCGTTATGGCAAGAAATCCACTTCGAGTGATGACCCTTATGGCGTCTCCTTACCTGAACTTGCCGAATTTGAAAGAGCCATCGGCTGCTATGACTGCATGAATTTCGACGGGGGCGGCTCCACCCAGCTTTTCGTCCGTGGCGAGGAAGAAGAGAACTTTAGAATGCTCGTTCGTTCTTCCGACTACGGGACCACCAACCCCAATGATGGAAGAAGAGTTTATAACACTCTGTTGGTTGGCTCATATTCAGGCCAAAACTAATATTTGAATATTCTAAATTAACATCTTTCCCTACTTGATACGTTTTGCCTGTTGAGATTCCTAAGCCTAAATTTGAAAATTAAAACAAGATAAATAAAGGTTTCACGTAACGGAGGTTCATAATGAGAATCAAAAACCTATCTAAGCCACTTGCCGTATTAAGCGCAGCGCTTTTGCTTGCTGCTTGCGGCGGCCAGCAGCCCGCGACGACCACCCAAGATGCATCGTCAGCTCCAGCCACGACCAGCACCCCGGCTACCACAAGTACACCGGCCACAACGAGCACGCCGGCTACCACTAGCGTTCCTGCAACGACAAGCACACCAGCCGAGTCTTCTAAGCCAGCTGAGGCATCTTCTTCCGAAAAAGAAGTGACCACCTACACCGTCACCTTCAATTCCAAAGGCGGATCTGCCGTTAAAAAGCAGACCGTCGATGAAGGCGGAACCGCGGCTGAACCGAAAGCCCCATCTAAATCCGGCTATATTTTCCGTGGTTGGTTTACCGATGAAGCATACGAACATCCATTCGATTTCGCCACTCCAATCAACGGAGATCTTACCTTATTTGCCAAATGGGAATTGAATTTGGACCGCATTGTGACCTCTAGCATCACGCCTGAAGCCATCAATGGCGGCGACACCGCGCTTTCCCTTTGGACAGACGACCAAGGCTTGATTTTGCATAACAAAACTGGCCAATGGAAATCCGGCAACACCTTTGAAACCAGCTGGAGAACCATCCTCATCGTCGACAGCGAAGGCCGTGTTTGCTACTCCGTTTGGTGCCCTGCTAACGGTTATGGCGGCCCAACTGCTTACACTTATGTCTGCGATGCTTATTACAGCGCTTCCGGCGTAGGCTATGAGAAAAACCCGGCCTTCCGTTTCGGCGCAACCTTCCCGAATAACCCGGCCGATTTCGAGCTTATCGTCCCAGAAGGCGGATTTGCTTTGACTGGCCACTCTAGCGGCGCAAGCGATATCTCTCTTGCCGTTTCGGCTGGCGAAATCAACCTTTATGATGGATCGGAAGACGACTCCACCAAGAGACCATATAACGCTACCCACGGCGAATGGTCCAGCCGTAGATACAAATACAACCAGCAAGCAGGCATCGTCGAAGTCTATGACCTCGCATCCTATATTTCTTATGTAGGTTCCTCCTCTGGTGTCTTCGAAAACGATAACACCGCGAAGACCGGCACCCTCGTTATCGGCATGGCTAAAGGCGATGGCATCAAGATGAGTCTGAACAACGGCTTGCTCCCAACCGTCATCAGCGCCACTAACACCACGATCGATGGCGAATTCTCTGCCGATGTCGGCGGTGATAACTCCAGCAAGATGTACTTCAAGGCTGATGATAACAAGATTTATGCTGGCGGAACCGGCACATACACCCTTGTCTATGACTTCTTAGCCAAGTCCATGAACATCTCGTTTGAGAAAGAATCCGAAATCGATGAGAATGCAACGCTCAATTGCTCCATCGAAGGAAAAGACAGCGCCTATGCGGCTTTCTACGATGGCGAGATCAGCAAAGCCAAACTCGGCGATTACACGATTGCGTTCAACGCGAATGGCAAGATGATCTTCGGATCTTGCACCAAGCCAGGTTATGGCGGCCCAGCCGATGGCTTCTACCATGATGGCAGTTATGCCCTCGTTGTTGGTCAGGTCTGCGGCATCTTTGATGTCTATGAAACCTTCCAGCCATGGGCTCCTGGATTAGAAGGACAACCATGGAACAATTACGAAGTCGTGGTTCCTGAAAACGGCTGCATCATCACCGGTAGCGCCACTCAACTTGATCCAATCATCTTCGCGATGACTGGCGAGCATCTCACCGATTATACTGACAACGTCCTATTCGAAAAGAATATGGCTGATGGCGCATATAACGGCTATAGCATCGAGCTCGTCAAGAAGACCAACTTCGTTCAAGTCAATCTTTCCGAAAAAAAGCATGCGGTCAGCTTCGTCGATGTCATTGGCACGTTAGATAATGACGGCGTCATGGTCGCAACCGGCGATAACCTCGTTCTTCCTACCCCAACCAACGTTCCTGCTGGCTACACCTTCTTAAGATGGGTTGATGCTTCTGGCAAGACCGTCGAATCCGGCGTTTTCACTGGGGAAGCCGACGTTTCCTATTTCGCAGTCTATCAGCACGATGACAAAGAAGTTGCTTACACGGGCAAAGAGGCCATCTTGTCCACGAGCGGCGATTCTGAATTCACCGCTACCACCGACAATTCAATCGTCATCCACACCACTGATCAAGCAAACGGATGGCAGGATGGAACGACTTGGAATTTCTCATGGAGAACCTTTGCTATTATCGATAGCGAAGGCCGTGTCTGCTATTGCGTTGCCATGCCAGCAAATGGCTATGGCGGTCCGTATTATTCCTATCACTGCGACCCATATTATGGTCCGGATGGCGATGCCAAAGTGGAAGGCAACCCTGCAGTCACCGTCTTAGAAGGATATGGCCCATGGGATTCATCCATCACCACGCCTCCAAAACCATGGGAGCAATTCACGCTTCAAATTCCAGCCGGCGGATTCTTAATCTCCACCCATGATGGCGGTGCCAATAGTCTTGCCAACATGGTGTCTTCTGGCGAGATCAGCGTCATCAAAGATGGGACGATCGGTGAATTCAATAAGGTCCACTCCAATTGGACGAACCGTTTTGCCCAAGATGGCCAATACGTTTACACCACATTAAATCTCCAATAGCCCCATCCAATGATTAGATTTACGGGTGACATCTGTCGCCCGTTTTCTTATTTATTTAAATCAATGGTTTTTAAGTTTGCGTCATCAAATAGGCGTTTTTTCGTGAAAATAATATTCAAAAATTAAGACTATGTGCATTAATGTTAAAGAATATTCATAAAAAATACGCGCTGAAACCAAATGCGTTTATGATTAGATAAACCCATATTATTGGAGGAAAATAATGAAAAAGAAGTTTGGTCTACTCATTGCACCGCTTTTTGTTGCAAGCTTTTTAGCTAGCTGCGGCGCCAATAACCCCGTCCAACCGCAAGATGACGCGCAGATCCGTGAGGTCTATGCCGCGTATGTCGCTGCCCAAGAATCCAAGGGCGAAAAACCTCTTTCCTACGACGAATGGTTAGCATCGATCAAAGGTGAGAAGGGCGATCCTGGCAAAGACGGCAAGGATGGCGTCGATGGCAAAGACGGCAAAGACGGCGTCGATGGAAAAGACGGTGAAGATGGCGAAGATCTTACAGTCGAACCGTTCACCGTTACATTTGATTTCAACGATGGTGATGAACCAGTCGTGGTTTACATGGATCATATCGGCCGCATCGCGGAGCCTGACGAACCAACGCGTTTTGGCTATGAATTCGATGGCTGGTTCACCGAAGATGGTGATCCTTGGATCTTCGGCAAAGATGTCGTCGCAGAAGACACCAAACTCGTTGCTGCGTGGCATGAAGCTTACACCGCAAGCATCAAAATCCTTAAATTGAACGACGGTGATTCCGAATTCTCAGTCTATACCGATAGCACTTGGAAAGGACACGCTGGCAATAGCTGGAGCGCTGGAACCACATTTAACATGAGCTGGAGAACCATCGCGGTCTTTGACGGCGAAGGTAGATTGGCTTATGGCGTCTCCATGCCTGCAAATGGCTATGGCACCCCAAGTGCAAACTCCTATATGCACGACCCAGTCTATGATGATTACACCCAGAACCCAGC
>ONWJ01000175.1 GCA_900321535.1 uncultured Erysipelotrichaceae bacterium | reverse complement strand
TTGATCATCTCCAAATCATGATAACCGTCTTCGCGACGGCCGGTGATTTTTAAGGATAGGTTGATCTTTGCGTAGCTCTTAACACTGATCATATGGCCTGCTTTCAGCATTCAATGGCTTTGGTTAGGTTCAAGTATTGCGTAGGGGTCAACTCCTCAGGACGGGCGTTTTCCCTAATTCCTTGCATAGCAAGGATTTTACTCGCTTTATCGGCATCATGTACAAGATTTTTCAAATTGTTATAAATCGTTTTTCTTCGCATCGCGAAAAGTGCGTTGCAAACACGGAAAACCTTAGCCCCTTCTTCAAGAGAAACTTGCTCGTTTTTGATGATTTCGATGACCGTTGAATCAACATGTGGGGCAGGAACAAAGCTGCTGCGTCCAACGTTGAAAAGTTTTTTCGCGTTGTAGCAAAGAGATAGAACGATCGATAACGGAGAGTAGTCTTTTGTTTTAGGTTTAGCCAAGATGCGGTCAGCTGCTTCTTTTTGGATCATGAACACCATCTTTTTGGCTTTCTTTCCGTTTAAGAGAGCTCTTTCGATAATCAACGAAGTGATGTAATAAGGCAGATTGCCAATGATCTTCTCATAACCGCTGTAATCGTATTTGGCGGCGTTCCCATATTGGATATGCAAATTCGGATAATTCTTAAAGTCGCCTTGGACTTTGGCGAGCATCGCTTCATCGATATCGATGATGTCTGCGTCGCCAGCAACGTCTTTAAGGAAGTAAGTAAGGCTTCCTGCGCCACAGCCGATTTCTAATATCTTTTCGCCTTCTTGAATGTCGAGGGCGTCCACGATGCGCTTGCAGGCAGTTGAATCGATGAGAAAGTTTTGTCCAACTTCTGCCTTGGTCAAAAGTTTATAAGAGGCCACGCCTTCAAAAAATTGTTCATCAGTCATGTTTCAAAGCCTCCTCGAGTTGAGCTCTGGTGATGCCGAGAGCATTCAATCTTTTTAATATCGTTTTTGCATTTCCAAATCCTAAATGTAGGGTTTTTGAAAGAATTTCACGTTTTTTCGCTGAATTTTCATTGCCTGAAAGTCCTAGATCAAATAGGTCGTTCATGGATAATGTGCCAGTCGATTTGGCGGTAGTGGAGAAAGCAAAACGCAATGCTTCCAAGACGGCTTCCTTATTGGATTCAGCAACGCCGACCTTATTTTTCTTGATCGCGTCTTGTTTGTTGATAAAAGCGTGAAGAAGCCCAGGAATTTCCGCATCTAGGATGTCTCTAATACGTTTTCCGGGGCTATCTGGATCGGTCAAAACAATAACATCGCGAGTTGCTTTCGCTTGCTTAATAAAATCAATTGTTTCACGTGGAACATCTGACCCATTCGTTGTAATAAAGTCAGCATCTAAAAAAGATTGCAAAAACGCTACATCCGTTGTTCCTTCTACGACAATGAGTGCATCTACCTTCTGTTTCATAGTGTTTTCACGTGGAACAATTCTTCAAAATTACGGTTTAATTGTTCCGCCATTTCTTCAACGTTAATTTCCTTTAATTCAGCCATTTTTTCGACAATTAAAGGGATATTTCCGGGTTCGTTCCGCGTGCCTCGAAGAGGAACGGGAGAAAGATAAGGGGAATCGGTTTCAGTTAGAAGCCGATTGATTGGGCAAGCTTTGACACATTCTTTTGGTTCGACTGCGTTTTTATAAGTAATTGGTCCATCAAACCCAAAATAATAACCGAGTTTCGATAGGCTTTTCATCGTTTCGACTGAACCAGAGTAGCAGTGGAGCACTGCGCCGTATTTAGCAGGATGATCCGTTAGGATCTGTAACGTATCGCCAGAGGCATCACGCGCATGCACTGAAATCGGCAAGGATAAGGAATTCGCTAATTCGATTTGTTTGATGAACCATTCTCTTTGTTTGGCTCTTGGTTCAAGATCTTTGAACCAGTGGTAATCAAGTCCAATCTCGCCAATCGCGACCACCTTTTCTTCTTTCGCAAGCTCCTTGATTTGCTCTAACGCTTCATCGCTAACTTCATCTAAATTCTCAGGGTGAAAACCAACCGCGGCGTAGATATTTTTATACCTCTTTGCAAGCGCGACCGCGTTTCTTGAACTAGGCAAATCCCAGCCTAAAACAAGCATACGGGTCACCTCTTTTTCCAAAGCGCGCTGATAAACGGCGTCAAAATCTTCTTTGAAAGCGTCGTCTCCTAGATGGCAATGAGAATCAAAATACTTCATGTTATTTGCCTACGCAGAAGCGAGAGAAAATCTCGTCTTGGAGATCCTGCGTCGGTTCCTCTCCTAATAATTCGCGCGCGTAACGATACGCCTCTTGCAGTGGCACAGAAAGAAGATCCAACGTCACCCCGAGCGAAGCATCCTCTTGGGCTTTCGAAAGCGCTTGGTCAATCTTTCTAAGCAACGATAGTTCACGAGCAGACGATAACGACGGCAACTTAAACGCCTCCTCGCCTACGCCTAACGTGTTTTTAATCGCTTGTTTCAGGTTATCAATGTCATTATGTAAAGCGGATGTATAAAGCTTATTTGGCTCTAAATGACCGATTTTGTCAGATTTGTTGAAGATTTCGAGAATCCTTTTTCCGTTTAAAAGGCTTCTGAGTTCTGCTTCTTCTTGGCTTTCTTCTTTGCTTGCATCATGAACAAACAAGACAAGGTCCGCTTTCTCGATGGAGGTTTTGGAACGTTCTACCCCAAGCTGTTCGATTTGGTCTTCGGTTTGATGAATTCCAGCCGTGTCCAATAAGAAAAGCGGTATGCCGTCTAAAGAGATGGTCCCTTCGACAACGTCTCTGGTCGTACCCGGAATATCGGATACGATGGCTTTGTTTTCTTTTAGAAGGGCGTTCAATATCGATGATTTGCCAACATTAGGTTCACCGACAATCGCGACTTTCACGCCTTCGCGGATGAATCTTCCTTCTTCACCTTGTTTAATCAAGGAAGCGATGCGCTCTCTGATCTGTGTGCAGCCTTTGACGACACCTTCATTAGATAAGGATTCTTCTTCATCATATTCAGGGAAATCAATACCGACCTCTAGTAATGCTAAAAGGGAAGCAATTTCCTCTTTTAGAGGAACTACAAGTTTGCTGGTCTTGCCTGATAAGGAAAGCAGGGCTAGATTCTTAGATTCTATCGTGGTCGCGTTGATAACATCGTTCACCGCCTCTGCTTCAACAAGGTCCATTTTGCCATTATAGAAGCCACGAGAAGAGAATTCTCCGCGCGTTGCGTATTCTGCGCCTTTGCTTAAATAAGCTTGAATGATTTGGTTCGCAATAAGCGGTGAGCCATGGCAAGTGATCTCTACAACATTCTCACCCGTCACCGTGTTAGGACCCGGATAAGCAAGAAGCACGACGAGGTCGACCATCTCACCTTTTTCATCGTGGATGCTGCCATAGAAAATCGTGCGCTCTTTGATGTCGCTGACACGCTTTGAAAACAATTGATCGGTAATAGAAAACGCATCTGCTCCGGAGATTCGAATCAAGGCAAGAGCAGAAGGGAAGGGAGGCGTTGCAAGGGCAATAATCGTAGAGCTGAACATAGCCGGTACCATTATAAGACATCGAAGAGATTCCTTGATGTGTTTTCTAAGAAAACCATCAACGGTTTTCTCTTCAAAAAACGCGAAATCTCAGCAAAATAAATCGAAATCTCTACAAAACACGATGATTTAAAGAAAAGGCCTGTTTCCAGGCCTGGGGGTTATTGGGTTAGGCTAATTCGTCGGAGATGATGAGTTCTTTCGAATTGATCTTCTCTAAGAGTTCGCTATAACGAAGCGGCTTGCCATAGAGATATCCTTGTAGTCTTCCGCAAGCGGCTTCTTTCAAGAAGGCGGCTTCTTCTGGCGTCTCAACGCCTTCGGTAAGCGTCTTCATACCGATTGATTCTGCCATCGAAATAATGGAACGAATCAACATCTTCGCCTTCTTGTTGGACTCAAAGCCAGACAAGAACTTCATATCGATCTTCAAGACGTCGAATTCATAATCCTTCAAAACATTCAATGAAGAATAGCCAGATCCGAAGTCATCGAGCCATAACGCATAGCCTTTTTCGTGGAGTCTCTTGACCGCATCATGGAGGAGACTTGTATCATCCATCAAGGCAGATTCAGTGATTTCAACGTGCAGAAGTTCCTTCGGAACGTTGTATTTTTTCACGATGCCATCGAGCACTTCAACCGCATCCATCAATTCAAAGTCTAAGCGAGAGAAGTTGATGGATACTGGAACGTTAGGGATACCTTCATCGATACGATGACGGATATCACGGCACACAACCTCAACGATGCAGGTATCGAGTTTATGGATCAATTGGTTGCTCTCGAGTGCAGGAACGAATTTATAAGGCGGTAAGAAGCCATACTGCGGGTCATCCCATCTGGCTAACGCTTCTAAGCCACACAAGCGATTGTTCTTCGCCCAGACGACTGGTTGATAGAATGGTTGAATCCAGCCTTCGGAAACGGCTTTATCGATGTTACGGATGATGTATTGCTTTAAATGATAGTCGTCGTGCATCTTCTTGTCGTATTCGGCATAAAGCACCGCGCGATTACCTTTGGAGTAGCAGGCGTAACGAGCTTTATCAACGCTGCGATGGACGTCTTCGGTTTTATCACTGAACACATATCCGCCAACGCGAATGCTGAGACCGATTTCCGGTTCTAACTCCGCGATTTCTTTATTCACGGCCTCGAGCGTTTCCATCAAGCCATTGTTCTTGCAGAACACGACGAAGTGGTCGTCAGCTTGGCGGGAAACAAACTCATTCGGGAAATGCTTTTTGATGATTTCGCCGATGCTAGCGAGGCATTGGTTGCCTCCATCAAAGCCTCTCTGTTCGTTCACGAGTTTGAAGCCAAGGACGTCGATGAATAGGAAAGACCATTTCCCTTTTTCAACATAGCCAGAATCGATTTCGTCTTGGATTTGCTTCAAGAAATAGTTAAAAGAGAGCTGATTTGTAAGGATATCCGTGGTGGCTAAGATCTGAAGTTGTTCTTCGGTTTTGGCAACGTCAACACGTTGGTTATACATAGAGAAGGTGATGACGGTAAGAGAAATGAAGAAGGTGATGTAGTTGATAAGGTCGCCATCAGGAAGCGCGCGGACGCCTTCGTTGGACTTCAAGAAGAAGTAGAAGCCTAAGAAGGAAACACCCAAGATACCAAGGGAAATAAGTGGTCTCCAAATGAGCAAGCAACCAATGAAGAGGGACATCATCAAGAAGCAGATGATTTGCTTGTATTCGCCTCTAGCAAGGGCGCTGGTGGAGAAGAAGTCGCTATAGGAGACGCGGACACCGAAGGCCAAGCAAATGAAGGCGAAAACGATGATTACCAAACGCGTTTTGATCCAAGGAGATTTTAAGAATTTATGAGGGAGGATTCTACTTAAGTAGAAGCAAATCGTGCTGACAATGACGACAATACCAAAGATGAATACGGAGAGATAAACCGTATACATCAAGAAATTGGAGACATTGTCATAAAGACGCTCAAGCCCAAACAGCATTCCGAAGAATAAGCAAGGAACGCTGAGAACGATGACCCAAATGGTTTTGGCTTTGGTTTTATGCGAATCGATGTAATAAACGCAGTAAGCGGTCATTGCAATGGCCATCGCAAGCAAAAGGAAGAAGCTTGAAGAGGTTCTA
>ONWJ01000259.1 GCA_900321535.1 uncultured Erysipelotrichaceae bacterium | reverse complement strand
TATTGGTTTGGCTTGCAAGTTCTAACGGACCGAAGAAATCCAAGACCTCTACCTTCCCTTGATATTGTGGATAACGTGTTAAGAAAGCATTCACCAAATCGTCAACGATGCGTTTTTCCTCGCCGATGACGTCTTGATGGTTTTTGAAGAATGCATAATCGTCTTGATCTTGATCGATAAAGAGGCTCACAACTGCAGCATCTTCCTTGCTCATCAAGGTATCAAACGCGTAAGGACGCACAAGCAAGGCATCGACATCTTTCACACCTACATGAAGCGGTGCTACTTTGCAGCATGTCGGTGTCTCAATATCATTTGCGAAATCCTTGACCTTAAGATAGACGCAGAAGCAGCTTGAGATCGTGTAATTTTCGATGTGCTTATTGAGCCTGGAATAGGTGATGGACTTGAATTCTCCTCCAAGAAGATGGTTCAAGGTGTAGTTGACGTCTAATGCCGCGATGAAATAGTCGCCGCTGATTTTCTTGTTTCCAGATAGCGCATAAGAGACATTGAGTCCCTCATAAACGAGCTTATCGATGGTGACGTTGCAGTGGAGCTCGCCACCAAGAGAAAGATAACGGTTTTTGATGCGGCGAACGAGTTCATAAGCTCCGCCCAGCGGCACATCGCCATCACCAGTGGAGAATAAGCCATAAACCTGAAGGAAGAAGAAGGCGTTGTTATAACCGGTCATCGCGTTGGTAAGCGCGAAGCGAAGAGCAGGATGTTTGAAACGATCGGCATAATCTTTTCGAGACATCTTCATGGTTTTGAGAACTTTGGCAGGGTTAGGCAAGGTCTGGAAAAGCTTCTTGCTAAGAGGTGGATGTCCCTCGCTTTGAGTCAAGATCCATAAAGAGGCAAGTCCACGAACCGATTCGAAGAACTCGGTGATCACTTCTTCGTCTTCTTTCGATAAGGCTTTCCATCTTGCTTCCTCTTCATCGAGATTGCGAGAGAAAGTCACGGTCGTCTCTTCATAGATAAAGGAACAAAAATAAGGAAGATGAGAGATCGGGACATCGTCATTTAATGCGTCGATATTTCTCCATAACTTATTTAAGGTGGTGTTGGCCTTTGTGCCCATGAGCCAGTGGAAGCAGGCGTCGATCGAATAGCCATCCACAAAATAGCCAGAGCAAAGACCGCCGACATCTTCGTTCTTCTCATACAAAGCGACTTCGTAGCCGTTCTGGAGCAATTCGATGCCTGCGTTAAGACCGGCGATGCCGCCGCCAATCACGATAATTTTCTTTTTCATGTTTTAATTGTATCGCGATTATCAGGATTGTTGTGATACGGGGTGAAACTGTTTTATACAGTGTATAAATTTGATGCGAGAGTCATTCATGTTTTATAGAGTCTATTGAAACCCAATATATTGAAATATCTTTGCAAATCCCACTTGATTTTCAGAAATATGCCTGATTCGCAGGGTTTTCTTCCATTTGATTTTGGCGCCTTTCTATTGATTGCCGCTACCTAAGAAAAGCGGTTCGCGGGTATAATTTGCTTATGCAAGTGACGCGCTCTTATTCTTATCTTGGCCAGGATTATTCAGCCAAGATCAATTACCGCAAAGGACGCTCCATGACCCTCCGTTTGAATAAGGAGGGCGGCCTTACGATTGGGGTCCCTTATCACGTGAGTCTATCCTCTATCGACTCTTTCGTGATGAGAAGCTTGCCTACCTTATTGAAGAAAGTGAACCGATACGATAAGGATATCGATGAAGACTCTTATTTCCTATTTGGGCAACGCCTTCCGCGTCTAGGCCTAACCGAAAAGCAGATCAAATCCTATCTGAAAAAGGAATTAACTTCTTACTGCATCTCCCAAACGCTTTATTACGAGGCGTTGATGGAAATTAGCCCGGCTTATTCCGTTTTAATCCGAGATATGAGCAGCCGATATGGGGTCAATTCCAAAACCACCCATCGCATTACTTACGCCTTGTCGCTAGCCCATTATTCTAGAGAGATCATCGATGCGATCATCGTTCATGAGCTCGCCCATCATTTCCAAAGAAACCACCAAAAGGGCTTCTATGATATTGTCTATCGTTACTGCCCTCATTATGATGAGTTGCATAAGAAATTGAGGAAACACATCCATGCCTGAGATCATCACCTCCAAAGAGAACAAACGCATCAAGGATTTAATGCGCCTGCAAGCGCATCCTTCTCCTTCTAGTTTTGTCATCGAAGGATATCATTCGGTCGAAGTCGCTTTCTCAACCCATCACCTCAAAGAAGTCTATTGTCTAGAAGATCCGCGTCTCCCCGATGTGAAGACGTATCTTGTCAATGAAGCGATACTTAAGAAGCTATCAAAAGCTTCAACCCCTGAGAAGATCATTGGGGTCGCCTCTATCAATGAAAAGCAGGATTATGGAGAACGCATCCTCATCCTCGACCGTCTCCAAGACCCAGGAAACATCGGCACTTTGCTTCGCACCGCGGCGAGTTTCCTCTTCCAGGACATCATTTTCTTAAAAGGGACCTGCTCCCCGTTTAATAACAAAGCCATCGCTAGCAGCGAAGGCGCTTTGTTCCATCTTCGCCTTCATTTCGAAGAGGATGTCTCCTTTATCCAAGACCTTCAAAAGAAGGGCTATGCCGTCTATGGCAGCGCCTTAAAAGATGCGGTGGCCTTAGAAAAAGAAGACCTTTCTTCTAGTAAAGTCGCCTTGATTTTAGGCAACGAAGGGAAAGGCATGTCTGACGCTTTGCTTTCTAAAACCGATAAAAACCTCAAAATATCGATGGAAAACATGGAATCTCTCAATGTCGCGATGGCAGGCGCCATCTTGATGCATGCTTTTTACTGGGCCAAAAAAAGGTGAATTATCAACGCTTGCAAATCTCGATAGAATAGTCAAAATTATCAAGCGACAAGGAGGAACACGATGAAATACGAGTTGAATGATTCAGTCCTAACCATCTTCTTAGAAGGCGAACTCAATTCTTTTTCTGCCGAAGACGTGGAAAACGAAATCGATGCGATCATCAAGAAAAGCCGTTATCAATCCCTTGTCATCGATATGGCTGAACTACGTTATATCTCCTCCGCCGGCATCCGTATCATCGTGCGTTTGATGCAACGTAACCCCGAGTTTTCCATCGCCAATATGCCTGATTCCATCTACAACGTTTTCTCGATGGTGGGCCTCTCCGAGATAACGAAAATCACGCGTCTAAACGCCTAATCCCTTTATCAAGCCAAACAAAAAGCAGCGAGATTCCGGAGAACACTCGCTGCTTTTTCGATTAATAACGCGCTTTGCTATCGATGGAATGACGGATCAAGCGGATGAATTCATCCAAGCTGACCGTGACTTGCTTTTGATCGCCATAGACGCGGTAAGTGACCGTTCCGTCCTTGCACTCGTTTTCACCGATGACGAGGGTGAATGGAACTTTCTCGACCTGAGACTTCCTCAAGCGATATCCAAGCTTTTCGTTATCGCCATCTAACTCAACGCGGACGTTGGCGTTCTTCAACGCCTCAACGACCTTGCTTGCATATTCTCCATGCGCTTCCCCGTTGACGGGCAAGACACGGCACTGAACAGGGGAGAGCCAAGTTGGGAAGGCGCCGCCATAATGCTCGATGAGGATGCCGATGAAACGTTCGATGGAACCGAATACCACGCGGTGAAGCATGACAGGCTCGACCTTTTCGCCGTTTTCATCGACATAGGTGCAGCCGAAGCGGTGGGGCAAGTTGACATCCAACTGGATGGTGCCGCATTGCCAGGTACGGCCCATGGAATCGCGGAGCTTGAAGTCAAGCTTCGGACCATAGAAAGCGCCATCGCCTTCGTTGATGGAGAATTCTCTGCCCGAGTTTTTGCAAGCACGGGCCAAGATTTCCTCGGATTCATCCCAGAAGGATTTCTCGCCGATATAGTCTTCTGGTCTGGTGGATAAGACGATTTTGTAAGACAAGCCGAAGATCTCATAGGTCGCATCGAAGATCGCCATGATGCGTTTGACTTCCTCTTCGATTTGGTCGCGTCTGATGAGGATGTGGGCATCGTCTTGGGTGAAGGCGCGGACGCGGAACAAACCATTGAGGGCGCCGCTAGCTTCGTGGCGGTGGACGTGTCCAAGCTCAGAAAGGCGGAGCGGGAGTTCGCGGTAGGAGTGGATGTCGTTTTTGAAGACGAGCATGGCACCTGGGCAGTTCATCGGTTTGATGGCGTAGGTCTCTTCATCGACCTTGGTGGTGTACATGTTGTCTTTGTAATGATCCCAATGGCCGGAGGTCTCCCACAATTTGCGGGACATCATGGTTGGGGTGGTGATTTCGTTATAGCCTTCTTTGGCGTGATATTCTCTCCACCATGCCACTAATTCATTAAGGATGATCTGGCCTTTTGGAAGGAAGAATGGCATGCCTGGCGCAAACTCAGAAAGCATGAACAAGCCGAGCTCTCTGCCGAGTTTTCTATGGTCATTGGCCTTTCTTCTTTCAAGAATCTCCAAGTATTCTTTGAGCTTCTCTTCCGATTCCCAGCAGGTCGCATAAATGCGGGTGAGCTGTTTGTTTTTGGAATCGCCTCTCCAATAAGCGCCGGCTAAAGAAAGCAATTTGAAGTGCTTCAAATAGGAGGTATTCGGGACATGAGGGCCACGGCAAAGGTCAACGAAATCGCCTTGCTCGTAGCAGGAGATGGTTCCTTCGAGTTCAGAGATTCTTTCGACTTTATAAGGATTGTCCTTGAAGATCTCAAGCGCCTCTTCCTTCGAGATTTCACGTCTTTTGAAGGGGATGGCTTGCTTGACGAGCTTCTTCATCTCGGCTTCGATTGCGGCGAAATCTTTGTCGGTGATGACGCGATCTCCGAAATCAATGTCGTAATAGAAGCCTTCTTCGATGGCAGGGCCAAAGCCGAATAAGCATCCTGGATAAAGATGCTGAAGCGCCTGGGCCATCAAGTGGCTGCAGGAGTGGTTCATCCGTTCAAAACCGTCTTTGGTATCCGGCATGACGAATTCCACGACCGCGCCGTCAGGGATAAGGGAGGACATATCGAATTCCTCTTCCCCAACATGGTAACCGAGAACTTTGTTTTTGATCTCAGGATCGACGGCTTTGATTGCCTCCCAACCGGAGACATCATGGTCAAAGCTATATTTAGAGCCTTTGTAGATGAGTTCCATGTTCTTTTTCCTTTCTTTATAAATAAAAGCGCCCTCATTCAAGGACGCTGCAATACGTGGTACCACCTTGATTCGAGCCCAAAGTAAGATGAGCCCGCACTCAACTAGTGCCCGATAACGGAAGCAATCCGCTTGGGTTATTTCCCCAAGAGCTCGGGAGTGGTACTCTTTCTGCCTATTGGCAGGGAGTCTGTCTCCTTCAACGCAAGGCTTATTCTAGTCCTAAATAAGGGAAATACAAGGGGGATATGTTGCATTAGCATGGCGCCCTTGAGATTCAGGTCCGCCGCGATGATCAATTATTGACGATTTCCGAATTTAATTCGGATTTAGTCAACAAGTCTAGATATCATCGAACAAATGTTCGGTAAAATTCCTAAAAACTTCCATTTTTGCCTCAAAAAGCATGCCTAAAACTTCCATTTTCCCCGGTTGAAGAGCGCTTAAATCTGCCATTTTCTTAAAAAAACTCGATGGAATCGAATGAATCAATGTCTGGTTTTTTCATAAAGATCATCCATAGCTTTTGCCGTGCGCTGCTTTCGACGCCATACAGAAAGAAAATGCTGGCGAAGAAATCTTGTTTTCGATGGCTTTGCCTATCATTTTTCGTCTTTCATCCTCGTTTTGGGCCCCAAATCGGTCCCAAAACCGACTTCTTGATGCGAAATCGAAGAAAAATTATAACAAAAACGTACAAAGTACGTCGGAAGTGATATCATAATGGCAACTGCCTAATAAGGAGAAAATTTAATGGCAAAAATCGTAAAAGTCCATGGCCGCGAAGTCCTCGATAGCCGTGGCAACCCAACTGTTGAAGTAGAAGTCACCCTCGATTGCGGCGTCAAAGCGCGCGCCATCGTCCCATCTGGTGCATCCACCGGTG
>ONWJ01000184.1 GCA_900321535.1 uncultured Erysipelotrichaceae bacterium | reverse complement strand
TCATTGAAGGCAATGTGTCCATCGCTTCCAATGCCAAGAATCTGAAGATCGATGCCACCGAAGGAAGCAATCTCATCATCATATTGATTCATATAAGCGACATAATCCCCAACGCCTTTAAGAACATGGGTTTTGGCTTTATCGATATCAATGTGATTGAAGAGGTTATCGTTCATAAAGTAGCGATAGGATTGGTTGTGCGTTCCTTCTAGACCGATATATTCGTCGAGGTTGAAGGTAGCGACGTCTTTGAACGAGACGCGGCCTTCTTTGTTGGCTTTCACCATGTTCGCATAGACCTTAAGCGGCGAGGTGCCAGTGGCAAGACCAAGAACGGAATTTGGTTTGGCGTTAACTTGTTTGATAAATTCTTCGGCAATCAACTCGGAGATGTAATCTTCGTTTCCAACAATGACTTTCATTTTTTTACCTTTCTTCTTTTGCAACAACAACGCGATTTTCTTTCACAATAGAATTTTCCGGGAAGCATCCTCTTAACATGCTGAGAGGATAAACCTGTGTGTTCTTCCCGACGATGGTGCCAGGATTGAGGACTGATCCGCAACCGATATCCGCGTGATCCCCTAAGATCGCACCAATCTTTCGTAAACCAGTGACATATTCTTTGTCGCCATGAATCACGATGTTCGAACCACCGCTTTTCAAATTCGAGCAGATGGATCCCGCGCCCATGTGGCTATGGCTTCCTAAGATGGAGTCACCAACGTAATTGTAATGAGGAACCTGCACGTGATAGAGGAGGATGCAGTTCTTTAATTCACTGGAATTCCCGACCACGCAGTTCTCGCCGATGATGACGTTTCCCCTAAGGTAAGCGCCTGGGCGAAGCTCGGTTCCACTACCGATGATCGCAGGGGCTTCGATGGTCGCGGTTTTCGCGATTTTAACGTTTTCTCCAACGAAGACGCCTGGCTCGATTTCGGTATAACCTTCAAGTCCTTTTTCGATTTCTCTTGCAACGATCGTCTTGATTTTTGGGAGCAACTCCCAGGGATAAGTCACTTCTTCGAAGTCCTTTTTAAGGAATGGAATTGGGCATTCTTCGAAGAGTTCTTTCACCGTGATATTGAGCTTATTCACTGAGATACCCCCGTTTCTTGATGACGTCATAGATCTTATCGATATATTCGTCGCATTCTTCAATCGTTGGGCATTCGAGCATGATACGAATCACTGGCTCGGTGCCAGATTCGCGGAGAAGAGCGCGGCCATTGTCGCCGATCTTCTTATTCACTTCAGCAAACTTCGCTTGAACCGCTTCATCATTGACGGTCGCCGCTTTATCGGTGACACGGACGGATTTGGTTCTCTGTGGAAGTAATTTGACCGGAGCGACGAGTTTGGAGAGCTTCTCTTTTCTAGAAAGCACTTCTTCAGTGACCATGATCGCAGTGAGGATGCCGTCACCAGTCGTCGCATATTTCTTGATGATGACGTGGCCAGATTGCTCACCACCGAGGGCATAGCCTTCTTTCTGCATTTCTTCGAAGACGAAGCGGTCACCGACTTTGGTTTGCACATTGGCGATTCCCGCTTGCTTCAATGCTTTGGTTAAGCCGGAGTTCGACATGATCGTGGTGACCAATGTGTCTCTGGTAAGCGCGCCTTCGCTCTTCAGCTTGATGGCGAGCAAATACATGATTTTATCGCCGTCAACTTCATTGCCGTTTTCATCGACTGCAATGCAACGGTCGCAGTCTCCATCAAAGGCAAAGCCAAGGTCGAGTTTGTTTTCCCTAACGAAGTTGCGGAGAACTTCGATGTGGGTGGAGCCAGCATTGAGGTTGATGTTCAAGCCGTCTGGGTTGTCGTTGATGACGAAGGTTTTCGCACCTAATGCATCGAAGACGTTCTTCGCGATCATCCAAGAAGCACCGTTGGAGGTATCAAGACCGATACGAAGGTTCTTCATAGAGTGACGGGCAAGGGAGATGAGGTAGCCAACATAACGATTACGTCCAGAGGTGTAATCGACAATGGAACCGATGTTCTCTCTTGTGGCGAAGGGGAGATCTTCCTCTTCAACGCCTAATTTCTTCAAATCGCCGTCGATGTAGGCTTCTGCTAGTAAGGCAACATTATCTTCCAACTTTTCACCATTGGAATTGATGACCTTGATACCGTTATCGTAGAAGGCGTTATGGGAAGCAGTGATCATGACACCGCAATCGAAGCAATCTTGGCGGACGATGAAGGAAATGCTTGGGGTCGTGGTAACGTGCATCAAGGACACTTCCGCACCAGATGCCGCTAAGCCAGCCGCTAAAGCATATTCGAACATATAAGATGAGCGGCGGGTGTCTTTACCAATGACAACGCGTGGACGATAACCAGGTTTTTGAAGGTTGAACTTCTGGTTGCCATAGAACCAGCCGAGGAAACGGCCGATTTTATAAGCATGATCGCATGTGAGTACTTTATTTGCCTCGCCGCGGAATCCGTCAGTGCCGAAGTATTTGGTTTTGGTGTTCCCAGAAATCGTGTTTGGGATTTTCATTCCACGATGGATGACGATCTCGTCGTTGAGCAATTCGTCAGTGCTGATGGCGAATAGCTTTGAGATTTCGAGAATCTTGTCAATCGTGGGCAATGTTTCGCCAGATTCCCATTTAGAGATGGATTGACGCGTCACGTTAAGGGTGTTCGCAAGTCTCTCTTGTGGGATGTTGTTGACGATTCTGAGGTGGGTAATTTTCTCTCCTAAAGTCATAGAATTCTCCTGCAACTTGTAGTTACACTGCGGCATATATTACTCTTAAATAGGCTTTCCGCAAGGGTAGTTTTTATTTTGATGCGTTGCAACGAAAGGTTTACATGCCTTTTTGAGCCTACTCAGATTCAAGGTATGAGACCAATGCATTATCTTATTTATATATAAGAAAAGAGGCCAGCTTTAGCCGGTCTCGCTTCTTCCAAAATGGATTAGATATTGTCGATATTATGATAGACGGCTTGGACGTCTTCGGCTTCATCCAATTCACCAAGCATTGTACGAACCTTTCCAAGATCTTCTTCGGAAAGTTCCATCCAATCGTTTGGCATCATGGTGAGCTCCGCACGATCATAATCGGTGACGTTGAGGTCTTTTAATACCTCTTTTGCTTTTTCAAGATCGCTTGGGGTCACGGTCACCTGGATGTTGCCCTCTTCATCGGCTTCGACGCTTTGGACATCAACTTCACCAAGAATCAAGGCTTCTTCAACTTCATCACGGCTTGGGCCTTTGAAATTGAGGACACCAAGATGCTGGAAGTTATAGGCGACAGAGGCCATCTTCGCGCCTTTGCGGGTGCAGATGGTACGCACGGTGACGAGCGCACGATTGACGTTATCGGTCAAGGTATCAACGATGATGTTGCATCCGCCTGGGCCCATGAATTCATAGCGGCCTTCGATATAGGCAACGGCGTCTCCGCCTTTGGCTCTTTCGATGGCTCTTTCAATGACGTCTCTTGGGCAGCTCTTGCGATACTTTTCAATCGCGGAACGGAGAGCGAGGTTTGATGCTGGATCTGGGTCACCAGATTTGGCGGCGGCGTAGATTTCCTTCGACGCCCTCATATAAATTGCCGATTTGGCTTTTGCGGTCGCGGCCATTGCGGCGGCGCGCACTTCGAAATGTCTTCCCATGGAAAACTCCTTCTATTTGTGTAACAAATATACCACTGCAGGAAATGTAGATAAATATAAATCTTGAGTAGAATTCACATAAATCAAACGGGCAGTTTTTGTCGATATTTCAAGTTCATTTTTTTCAAAATCTCTGCAAAAGCCGCGTAATCTGAATCGAAATAGTCTTTCGGAGAATGGGCATCAACCCCAACCACCACATCGATATTGTATTGCGAAACAATCTCCCAAAACTTCGGATAAGGATAAATCATCGCGTTCTCATCCCAAAGCTCTACGCGATGAGACCCTCTCGTCCGACCCATATTCAGTTCTAAAGGGATGCGTAATTGCTCGGCTGTTTTGCAGATTTTCCTAGCCGCGTTTTCAGCGTGTTCGTCCCATTGCCGATAAAACAGCAGGAAGAGGTCTGGATGAGCGACATAAAGGAACAACCCACTCCTCATGCCGTCAATTAAGTCTTTGGTATATTGTTCTAGTCTTTGGCGTCTAGAGACGATGTCTCCATAGAAAATCATCGCGTTGAACATGCGGTCATAGCAGCAATGCTGACCAAGGATGAGATATTCGAATCCTCTTTCGCTTAAGAGCTCTCGATAATAATCGGAGAAGGAGTCATGGAAATACTCGCATTCAAACGCCAACTTGACATCGATTTGGCCTTTGTATTTCGCCTTCAGCGATAAAACAGAAGCAATGTAATCCTCTAATTGGTCGTAGCTACCACGCATTCTTTTTTGGTCGACGCCAGGAAGAATGACGTGATCAGAAAACCCGATGGTCTTGAAACCATTTGCAATCGCGGCGAGAACGTATTCTTCGTCTTCGCCTTCGGCGTGTCCGCAGCGTTTGGTGTGGCTATGATAGTTATGCAAAAAGATCGGATCCATATAACACCTCTTCTAGGATAAGCCCTTCAGCCGGGGCTTTATAGGGCAAAATATGACGCGCCGTGGAATCAAGATGTGTCTTGATGATAGAAGACTCAATCTTGCCAAAGCCAACCTTCAAAGCGCTGCCCACCATAAAGCGAATCTGATAGGTCATAAAACCATTCGATTCTAAGACGAGAGAGTAAACGCCGTTTTCTTTTTGAAATTGAATGGGCTCAATCTTACGAACGAATCCATCGATGTCTTGGTCTTTGGTCGTGAAGTTTTGGAAGTTGTGCTCCCCTTCAAATAATCGAATCGCATCAAAGAATGATTTCTCATCAAAGGAGCGCTTCCCAAGGAAAGCCAAGGTCCCGTTTTCCAGAGGATGCTTTTCCTCCACCGAGAAGCGATAACGGTATCTCTTGCCGATGCAAGAATGACGAGCATCGAAATCGTCTCCCACCGAAACCACCTTTACCACCGAAATATCTTCAGGGAGGATCATGTTCCAATGGAAACGGAAATCCTCAAGACTCTTGATGGGCTTTGGGTAATCGAAGGAGACTACTTGGCCAAGAGCTGAAACGCCGGCGTCGGTACGCCCTGCCCCGTGTATCAACACTTCTTTAGAAGCGAGTTGGGATAACGTTCTTTCCAACTCCCCTTGAACGGAAACCTTGTTCTTTTGACGCTGAAAACCAGCATAATGGCAACCAAGATAGGAGACTTTTGCAGCGATTTTCATAAAACTGAAACCCCCATCAAGGCAAATAAATCAATGTTGCGGGCCGCTAGAATCGCGCAGCCAACAATAAGGGCAACAAAGAACAAGAAGGTGACGAGGTCATACCAATGGAAGCGAAGCTTGCGGTATCTCGTACGAGGTAAACGAGGGTCATAGCCGCGGCATTCCATCGCGTTGGCGAGTTCTTCTGACCGCAAGAAGGAAGAGACAAATAGAGGGATGATCAACGAGGTAATTCCAGTGATTCTTCTCCATAAGTGACCTCTGGTGAAGTCTACCCCACGGGAAGCCTGCGCCTTCATGACGCGTTCGGCATCCTCAAGCAACGTTGGGATGAAGCGGAGGGCAATGGAAATCATCATCGAGATTTCTGGAACAGGAGCCCTAACTAGTTTCAACGGTGCAAGATACCACTCAAACGCATAGGTCAAATCAAGCGGTTTGGTCGATGAAGTGAGAATCATCGTCGTCATAATCATCAGCATTAATCGCAATAAAATCTTTCCGGTTTGGGCAAACGCGTCCCAATAGACTTTCCACCCGTTAAGATTCCACACCAAAGGAAGTGTTGGGTTAGCGGTCGGAACAAGCAGATACACGATGAGCAAAAACACGATCATGAAAATCAAGGAGCGGAACGATCTTAATACCTGCCCTATCGTCAGCCTGCATGAATAAAGCAAGACGATGATGATCAACGCAAGAATCGCGGTAATCGAGTAAGTCATGGTCCAATTCGCGTAGTTCATGAAAAGACAGACCATGATTAAAATCGTGGCGAGAATCTTGATTCGCGCGTCTAAGCGATGAACCCAACTGTTCACCGGGACATATCTTCCAAGCGCGACACTCACTGCTTCCGCCTCCTAACAATGGCTTTCGCTAGAGTCTCTGCGTTCTTGCAATCTTCTTCGTTAAAGGTAACGCCCCTATCTTGAAGGTGCTGCAAAAAAAGCGAAATTCGCGGCAGATCTAGGCTATATTCAGATAAATCACCTTTGAAGAGCTCACTTGGTGAGCAATCTTTTGCGACCTTTCCTTGTTCCATGACAATGACGCGAGTCGCATAGCAACGGACGAGTTCCATGTCGTGGGTAATCAAAATGATGGTGATGCCGCTTTCATGGAGATTGTGAAACAGTTCCATCATCGCCTTCGTACCGCTAGGATCTAATCCAGCAGTTGGCTCATCAATCACAAGATACTTTGGCTTTAAAGCAAGGATGCCCGCAATTGCAACGCGGCGCTTTTCTCCACCAGACAGTTCAAAAGGAGAACGTCCATAAAAGGATTCGTCGAGGCCGACCTGCATTAAGCAATCATGAGCAATGCGCAATGCATCTTCGGGTTTCTCGCCAAAATTCTTTGGTCCATAAGCAACATCTTTTTCAACGGTTTCTTCAAACAGCTGATATTCTGGAAACTGGAATACAAGGCCAACTTTTTTCCTGACATCGCCAAGGTTTTTGGTTCTTTTCTTTTTCTCGGCATCATTGATGAAGTTTTCCACTTCCACACGTCCTTCTGTCGGATTTAAAAGGGCGTTGATGTTTTGAGCGGCAGTTGATTTGCCACAGCCCGTGCGACCGATAACGGCAACGAATTCAGCTTCGTTGATTTCAAAAGATAACTTGTCTAACGCAAGGATTTCGTTTTTCGTTTTCTTACCGTAACGGTAACTCACTTCGAGGAAACGTATTGACATACAAAGTCCTCCATTTCCTGCATCGATGAGATGTTTGACGGTATTGCAACGCCTTGCTTGGAAAGTTCATAGGCAAGTTCAAAAACAAAAGGAACACCAAGTTTCATCTGTTCCAAACTATCTACGTTAGCAAACACTGCGGCAGGCTTATCTTTCACCAAGAGTTTGCCATCATGCAAAACGATTAATTCATCCGCTTCAAGCGCTTCTTCTACATCATGGGTGATAGAAAGAATCGTCAGTTTTGGATGGATTTCACGAGTCTTTTTGATGAGTCTAGAAATCTCCGCTTTCCCTTGCGGGTCTAGCATTGCTGTCGCCTCATCTAAAATCAAAAGGTCTGGCTTCATGGCCAAAACACCGGCTAAAGCAACACGCTGCTTCTGTCCGCCAGAAAGGTTATTGGGCTCATGGTCCAAATAATCCATCATCCCCGTTTCTTGGGCATAGTTTCCAATGATTTCCTGCATCTTTTCATGCGGAACTTGCTGATTCTCTAAGCCGAATGCGATATCGTCGGCAACGGTTGATCCTACGAATTGGTTATCAGGGTTTTGAAAGACGATACCAATTCTATGGCGTAACGCATATCTGTTCTTGCGGGTCAATTTCTCCCCGAAAAGACTGATATCGCCGGTATAACCGGATAAAAGCGAAAGCAATAACTTCGCGAGCGTTGATTTCCCAGAGCCGTTATGGCCCATGATGCAGACATATTCACCTTCTTGGACGCTGAAAGAAAGGCCATCAAGGACCATCCTCTCCTCATCGTAAGAGAAACTGAGTTGATCTAACTCGATCACGGTATTCTCATTTTTTGTGTCTTGCATAATAAACCAAAGACCAAACGATCGCGCCGATATAAGCGGCCAAAAGAATGCCGCCCATCACAAATAGCCAAACCTTAGAATCCGGTGCTTTCCCAAGCGGAATCAAAATCGAAACCCCTAAAAGGACGAAGGCAATCGTGATGACAATGATTCGGAACGCGTAGCCTTTTTTCACTTCACTTTTACCTCGAAAGCCCGTCCGTCGTAGCGGCGGTACTTTACGCCAGCCATATTCAAAATCGTGCGAGATGCAATCTCTTCGACATGATCATGATATTTATCGTCGAGGTAAATGACTTCTTTGATTCCGGTTTGAACGATGGCTTTCGCACATTCGTTGCAAGGGAATAAAGTGACATAGATTCTGCAGCCATTCAACGCGCTTCCATCTCGCGTATTGAGAATGGCGTTGAATTCAGCGTGACAAACATAAAGGTACTTGGAGTCGACGCCTTCTCCGTGCCCCCATGGAATCTTCTCATCGTCCACCCCTCGTGGCATGCCGTTATAGCCGATGGAAACAACTTTGTTGTCCTTATCGACGATGCAAGCGCCGACTTGGGTCGAAGGGTCTTTGGAACGCTGCGCCGAAAGAAGGGCGATGCCCATAAAGTATTCTTCCCAATTTAGATAATCTTCACGATGTTTTTCCATGTTCATTCTACCTCACGCGAAAAATCATACTCGCGCGAGCGTGTTTAGGGAATGACTTTTGTCATTCCAGGTCTATGAGCATGGCTTCGTATGGACGCAGATCCAAGGAGGACGTACAGTCGGAATCAGGGTAATTTGAAAATACTACTTTCCCACAGATTTTGGATAAAGAGGCGGGACGTGTATGCGTTTTTTCAGAAAGATTGATTAATATCAGCATTGATTTTTGGCTTAATACACGTCGATAGCAAATCAGGCTTCCTTTGGTTGGAACTTCGGCGAATTCCCCTTCGTGAAGCACTTCTTCTTGCTGGCGAAGGTGAATGAGTTTCTTATAGAACGATAACAAAGAATTCGGGTCATCTTGCTGGATGGCAACATTGATCTGCTTGTAGTTCGGGTTCACATCTAGCCATGTCTTATCGCTAGAAGAGAAGCCGGCGGACACACTGTCATCCCACTGCATTGGGGTGCGCGCATGGTCGCGGTCATGCTGATTGAGGATTTTCCGTTTGATGGCAGGAAGCAACGGGAAACGGTCTAAGATGTTATAAAGCATTTTGATGCAGACATCCTTAGACTTGCGAGGATTATTATTGGGGATGTTTCGCATGCCGATTTCTTGTCCTTGATAAATAAACGGCGTGCCCTTTAAGCAAAGCAAGAACATAGCTAACGCTTTTCCAGACTCAAGAGGATATTTCTCACTGCCATAACGAGGAATGCTTCTTCTTTGGTCGTGGTTTTCTAAATAAGGCGCATTCCAAGATACGTTTTTCTGGAAATTGAAAATCGCGTTCTTGAAGCCTTCGACATTGAGTTTCTTAGGCCACACCAACGAATAGGAATCGTGGAGGATGTGATCGAACTCGAAGAACATATCCAGTTCTTTGTTCTTGATCATCGCTTCCCCTTGAGCTGGCGTCACTCCACTGGTCTCGCCGACAACAAGGTGGTCTTCATAACGGACATAAACATCATCATAAAGCTTTCTTAGGCAACGATGATTGCCTTCACTGAGAAGATAATGTTCTCCTCCTCTTCCAATTGGGAAATGTCCTTTGCCATCTTCGTAAGATTCCTTGTAGATTTGGGTGATGACGTCGCAACGGAAGCCATAGACACCCTTGGAGAGATAAAAATCGATAATCTTCTCGATTTCTTCCACGACTTTTGGGTTATGCCAGTTTAAATCAGGTTGTTCTTTGGCAAACAAATGGAGGTACCATTCATCGATCTCTTTCACATAGGTCCAAGCCGAGCCAGAGAAATTGGACGTCCAGTTGTTCGGCGGCTTCTTGCCGTTAGAATCTTTGCCTTTCTTCCAAATGTAATAGTCATGATAAGGAGAAGATGGGTCAAGTGAAGCAAGGAACCATGGGTGTTGATTGGAGGTGTGATTGGCCACCAAGTCCATGACGATTCTCAAATCACGTTTTTTAGCCTCCTCTAGAAGCCGATCAAAATCTTCCATCGTTCCATATTCAGGGTTGATTTCGTAATAATCCGAAATGTCATAACCAAGATCAAATTGGGGGCTCTTGTAGATCGGGGATAGCCAGATGATTTTAATGCCAAGATCTTTGAGATAATCCAATTTGGAAATGATGCCAGGAATGTCTCCGATGCCATCGCCATTGGAGTCACAAAAAGAGCGAGGGTAAATCTGATAAACGACCGCGTTGGTCCATGTAGGTTTCTTCATGGCTAAATTATCGTCATAAAAAGCAAAAAGAAAAAGCCCTAAGGGGCTTCGGAATCGATAGAGCGGGAGTTATTCCGCTTCGTAGGAGACTTCCTCCAACGCTTTCGCGACGGATTCGTCTTCAGTTGATAAAGCTAGACTCATGAGTGCCTCGTAATCGTTTTGATCGCACTTAGCAAGGTAATTCATTTCGTCCATAACTTCATCCTCCGGCGCCAAATCATACCGAAAGATGAATTGCTTTCAAGATGTCCTTCTAGGACACTGTAATAATTTTTTGGGATTAATAGCAAGAGACCGAAAAAAGAAAAAATCACTCTTTTGGAAGGGCAACGATGACGATAATGCAGGCAATCATCAAAAGGAGGATGACACCAGTGAAAATCGCCCACTTCCAAGGGAAATGAGATTCCTTTTCCATCTCCGCTTTTTGTTCAGGGGTGAGCAATGATTCGTCGATTTGTGGGATATCGTCTTCCTTCTTCATGCTTCTCTCCACTCCTTCAGGCAAGCATAGACAAATTCCATGCACCCGGTGACGACAATTAGTTCACCCGGGAAACGGGTCTGAAGGTTCTTCACCGCATCAAAGAAAGTCGGCGCGCTTTCATAATCTGGGGCAAATAGGAAGTAGTCGTCTTCCACTCTCGCCCTTTCATCATCGAAGGTTGTGATGGTAATCGTGTCGACATAGTTATCGATAAGGGGAAGCTCCACTGCGATGTTTTGGCCTTTCAAAGAGGCAAAGATCACGTGGACGGTTCCATTTGGATTGATAGCCCCGATAGAACGGGCTAGTCCTTCCATGGCAAATGGATTTTCTGCTCCGTCAAACAAGATGCCATCCACAAGTTGGAAATGGCCTGGAAGATGGTCTAAGGACGCAAGTGCTTCACGAATGATAGATTCACCAGCATTTAGCTGATGAGCAAGACAAATCGTCGCTTCGATAGCAAGGCAAGCATTTGCCACATCATAGGCTGCGTTGGATTTCATTTTGATTTGAAGCATCGTGCCATAATCGAACACAAAGCTTTGCCCATCGAAGAAGACGTTATAAGGTCTTCCGATTTCATGGATTTGGCAATGAGAGGATAAGGCGTTTTCAACCAAGGTTTCCTTGCAGTTATCTCCAACCGATCCTAAAAGGACTGGAGTGCCGTCTTGGAAGATGCCCGATTTCTCATAAGCGATTTGAGATAATGTTGTTCCAAGAAGCTCCGTATGTTCTAGCGAGATGTTGGTGATGATTGAAAGTAACTTGTTTGGGTATGGGAGATTGGTCGCGTCAAATGCGCCTCCTAGGCCGGTTTCAATGACTACCAAATCAAGTTTCTTTTTGGCGAAGTAAGACAATGCGATCGCGAATGCTTTTTGGAAATTAGAAATATCGTATTTCTCAAAAAGCTTGGCAAAACCCGCTTCGATTTGTTGGAATTCCGCCATTTCCATCGGAACATGATTGATTTGAATCATTTCCGAAGGATTCACAAAATAAGTATTGAGGAACAAGCCAACTTGATAGCCAGCCTTCTCATAAATCGCGGCGATCATGTTTGCCGTCGAACTCTTGCCATTGCTTCCCGCGATATGAATCACCGGCGCATCTAAAGAGAGTCCAGCCTTTTTAATGAACTTCTGATAGCTATCGTAGTCTTCTGCTTGGAAATCAAAAACGAGCCTATTCTCCATCGCCTCTGCCTCCTTCTCTCATCGCTTTGCCGATTGCCCGTTTGGCATCGCGTTCTTTGATTGCATCGCGTTTATCGTGCGCCTTTTTACCCTT
>ONWJ01000183.1 GCA_900321535.1 uncultured Erysipelotrichaceae bacterium | reverse complement strand
TCCGGCGAAAACATACCCTGAACTGGTGCTGGAAGCGCTGGAATCTTCAACATCAATACTAGTGTTCGTGTTATTCGCTTCGGCCTCAATTTCCGCCAACTAGGATTTATATTCTCCTTCATGTCCGTCGATTAGAATCGAAGTATGGAAAAATCAACGCAATTGGAGAGCGCATAGTAGTAGGTTAGTTTATATTGCCAATGAACCAGTATTTATACATGTTTTTGTTCGGTTTCAGGCGACCCGTTTACGTTTTTCATAGCGTTCTTTAAAACTTGTTGCAATAATATCCCGCGGAGGTAAAAAAAATGAGAAACGTTGCAAATTTCATCGGTCGCTTGCTTCTACTTATCGCGGGTGTCCTTATGATCTTGGCTGCCGTCTTCGAGATTATCGCTAGCATCAACACCTTGAACTCTCCAGATGTTGGTTGGTGGAACTGGGGTAATCAACAAGCGGTCTCGGCATTCGTGCTTCTTGTCATGGCTGGACTTGAAGGCATTGCTGGCCTCACTGCGTTCTTCGCAGCGCTTCGTGGCCGTCGTTCTTTCTTCCTCGCCGTGTTCTCCTTGCTCTTGATTGCTCTTCCAATCTACAGCATCGTCACACGAGTCCAAGCCGGAACACTCACTGCCAACTGGGATCAGATTTGGAAGTTGATCGTGCAGTTCGCCACCCCGATTATGTATTTCGTCGGTTGCTTGCTGCTCGTCCGCCGCAACTGAGCAAAAACCAAACAAGAAAAAATGGTCTCCACGTGAGACCTTTTTTCATGAAAACTTTGCAAAACCAGGATAATTTATATGAATTAACCAGCTTTTTTCTTGAGCTTTTCCTGTCTTTTTTCAAGCCTTTTCGGGAAGCGTTCCCAATAAGAAACGGCCTTATCTGCATTCATCAAAATCCAAGATTCGCGGCAAGTGGGAATATGGAATGGCGTTAACGGCCACATATGTGTTCGGATCATCCGTTCCACCGTCTCATCAACGTTGAAATCTCTTTTTGCGTTTTCCGCTGCAACTTTTGGATGGCGGATTAAGTGCCATTTGATTCTTTCGTTCGTGCGATGGTTATAAAGGTAATAGTCGTGGAGCAAGCAGCCTCTAACCAATGCTTCAGGATCCACTTTTTTCTTTTTCTTTTTGCAATAGGCTAACGCTCTCATGGTGACAGCGATGCAATGGGAATAGGTATTGGAATAACGATGATGGTTGTATTTCTTCATCTTCTGGAAGGATTCCGATTGCAAAATATCATCGCCATAACGGTGAAGGAGTTCTTCGGGTTCTTCGGTGATGATTCTGCGCTTGCTTTTCATGGTTTGCCTATTGCGGCCGCAATATTGTGGCACATTCCCTTATCATAGGGAATGGATGAACTTTGTCCATGTGGAAGATGATGAAATTCCACTATAAAATAATGATTGTGAAACGAATCATCCCTTCTTTGGCGAATTTCCGCGATGTCGGAGGGCGAGTGACGCCCCTCGGCTATTTTCCTGAAGGCGTGATTCTCCGTTCTGGAAACCTTGGAAAAATCAAAAAAGAAGATTTAAACCTTCTTTATGATCAAGGGGTTCGTCATATCATCGATTTACGCTCCAAGAACGCGAAGCTTAGAGACCCCTCTCCTGCTTTAGAGGATCAACGATTTGATGTTCATGAATATTTGATAAAGGCCGGGGAACGTTTGCCAATAGACCGGGCAGATACGGTTACGAATTATCTCGAGATTTTCGCTTCCAAAGAAGAGCTGCTCGTCATCTTAAAAGAAATCATCTGGCTCGGAAAAGGAACATTGATTCATTGCTCGGCTGGGAAAGATAGAACTGGTGTCGTTTGTTCTATCCTCCTTGCCATTGCAGGTTGCTCGATTGAAGAAATCAATGAGCATTATCTTTTGGCGTATCAGGATTTGGATGAACATGTCGCTTGGTTAAGGACGCGTTATCCTAATCTAACAAGCGCTTATTACACCCCAGATATAACGCTGGGTTTAGAGGTTGCAAAGAGGCTAAAAGAAATCTACCAAACACGAGAAAACTATTACGCTTTTCTTGGTTTAACAGAAAATGAAATCTCTGCAATTCGCGATCTTCTTTTTCAAAAGAAGTAGGATTTGCAGTGTTTTTTGAAAAAAGGAAGGAAGTTTGTATGTATCGTTATGAAGAACTTGGATTAGTGAATTCCAAATTAGTTTTGGAGAAAGCGTATCGGGAGCATTACGCCGTTCCAGCGCTTTACCCGATCTCCGTTGAGCAATTCAACGCGATTGGAGACATCATGATTGAGATGCGGTCTCCTATCATCCTTCTTGCGTCCCCAAACCTCCAAAGCCAATTGGAACCTGAGATGCTCGCTCGTCTTGCCCAAGGGCTAGCGGACCGTGTCGCGCACGCTGGACTTTCTATCCCGCTCGTCTTGCATTTAGACCACGGGAAAAGTTTTGAAGCCTGCGTAAAGGCCATCGAAGGCGGGTTCTCTTCCGTGATGATTGATGGCTCTATGCTTCCTTTTGAAGAGAACATCGCACTCACTAAACGCGTGGTCGAATACGCCCATGAAAGAGGTGTCACGGTTGAAGCTGAACTCGGAATCCTTTCTGGCAAAGAAGAAGACGGAGATGATATCGGGGAATCCTATTACACCGACCCGAAGAAAGCGGTCGAGTTCGTAGAAAGAACGGGCTGCGATTCTCTCGCCATTTCCATTGGCACTTGCCATGGCCTAGTCAAGATGAAACCAAATCCAGATGGAAGCTTGCCTGAATTAAGATACGACATCCTCGATTATATTGAAGAACGCCTTCCAGGCTTCCCTATCGTCTTGCATGGCTCAAGCAATATTGACCCGCAGTATGTAGAAATGATCAACCGTTATGGCGGGCATATGGAAGAAGCTGTTGGCATTCCAGATGAGCAAATCTTCAAAGCAAGCAAGCGGGCAGTTTGCAAAATCAATATTGCGACTGATGGCTGGATTTGTGCGCTTGCAAACACAAGAAGAATCCTTGCTGAAAACCCAGCTGCGGTCGATTCCCGTGTTTTCACATTAAAAACCAGGCCTCTTTTAAAAGAGCTTTATCGCCACAAAATTGAAATCATGGGCAGCGCGAATCGATACGAATAACGCACGCCTCAAATTACTTTAAGAATATTCTTCAGCGCGTGAACCACGCCGTGTTCCTTAGCCGAAAGGGTTACGTATTTTGCTACGTCTTTTAATGGCTGGATGGCGTTGCCCATCGCGATTCCATTAAAACGCGAGACCATGGAAATATCGTTTCCTTGATCTCCGAAACAATAAACATCTTCTATGGCAACGCCTAGATGTTGCCTTAAATCTTCAACGCGCTGACCTTTGGTCGATCCTTTTTGAAGCAATTCCAAATAGGTAGGCGCCGACCAATTCCACTCATATTTGGCTTTATCCTCCTCAGAGAAATTAAGGTCTTTCATGGTTTCTTCTGGACCAGCAAGCATGATTTTAAGGAGTTGATTATGGCCAACAATCGGCTCGCCTTTTTTCAATAAGACGATGTCTTTCCTTTGAATGAGGTTATAGTCCATTTCATCTTCAATCCAACGATCGATTTTGTAACTGACAATGCCGCCTCTGCCTTCATAGGCATAAATGTTGACATCTTCTTTTGTATACCGTTGTAAATAGAGAAGGTCTTCGGAGGTCAAAGACGTTTCTTTGATGACTTCTCCACGGTGGTTATAAACCGCAGCACCGTTCGCGCAGATATAGTATTTCCGCTTCCCGTTAAAGGCGAGAAGGTGGTGTTGTAAAGAAACAAAAGGACGGCCGCTGGCAAGGGCAATCGCATGCCCGTTATCAAGCAAGGCCTGCAAAGCTTCTTTTTCTTCTTGGGGAATCTCGTAATCCCCAAAAGGCATTAATGTTCCATCGATATCAAAGCAGAAGAGTTTCATGCATTTGCCTTCTTAAGCGTGAGGTGGGCGGATTTAATCTGCCCGTTTTCGATTTGGACATACGTGGTCTCTTCCAATAAAGGTTCAAGATATTCCTTGATAGCGTCCTTGTTGAGCTTGCCTGGACCGAGTATCCACTCTT
>ONWJ01000094.1 GCA_900321535.1 uncultured Erysipelotrichaceae bacterium | reverse complement strand
TTGATGGCCGGCGTGATCGGGCTTTTTGTCTGGCTTATCGTATCTCAATTCAGAAATAACACCTTTAATTGGGCAGAATCCCAACTCGATACCTATTTAGGTATCACTTATCAGCAAAACGGCACGGCCTATGAAGTCAAAGGCCTCTCCTATGCTGATTATGAAGCATCCCGCACAACGGATAAGAACATCACCATTCAAAACGCTTCGGTGAGCCGCGGCTACAAATCCGTCGATGTTTCCGGTCAATACTTTGTTTATAACAAAGCGACTGGTACGAGCAATTATGGCAAATACTTCGTTAGAATCGATGAAGATACCTGGGGCAGCGCCTTTACCGTGGTGATGAAAGACGGCTCCACTGTCGTTCACGAATCCTGGTACACCATCTTCGAAACGCGTATCCAGCAAGGTATCGATTATGCCAAAGCCCATGACCAGGCAAATACCGTCAATGGCTATTATTTAAACAATGAAAACGCCTTCCAAGTCTCTTGGTGGGATACTTGGGGACCAACCATCATCTCCACCGGCTTGATGGTCCTCTTACTCATCTTTATTTATATGAGAATGATGGGCGCATCCAACGGTGCAAACTCCATCATGAGCTTCAACAAATCTCCAGCACGTCGTGCGGACAACTCCAAGGTCCGTTTCGCTGATGTCGCAGGATGCGATGAAGAAAAGGCCGAAATGGTCGAACTTGTTGAGTATTTGAAAGACCCCAAGAAATTCACCAAATATGGCGCTCGCTTGCCCAAAGGCGTTCTCCTAATTGGTCCTCCGGGCACTGGTAAAACGTTGCTTGCCAAAGCAGTCGCTGGTGAAGCTGGCGCGCCATTCTTCTCCATTTCTGGTTCCGACTTCGTCGAAATGTACGTCGGTGTCGGTGCAGGACGTGTCCGTGACTTGTTCGCTCAAGCCAAAGCAGCGGCTCCTTGCTTGATTTTCATCGATGAAATCGATGCTGTTGGTCGTCAACGTGGCGCTGGCTTAGGCGGCGGCAACGACGAACGTGAACAGACATTGAACCAATTGCTCGTCGAAATGGATGGCTTTGAAGCCAACTCCGGTATCCTCGTTATCGCCGCGACAAACCGCGATGACGTTCTTGACCCAGCGCTCCGTCGTGCTGGACGTTTCGACCGCACGATCACCGTTTCCTTGCCTGATAAAGCGGGCCGTGAAGCGATATTCAAAGTCCATGCCCGTAATAAGAAGATCGATCCAAGTGTCGACTTTGCAGCGATTGCAAAGCGCACCACCGGTTTCTCTGGCGCGGATATCGATAACGTCCTTAATGAGGCCGCTATCCTTGCTGTCCGTGGAAATAAGGAAAGTATCGGCGTTGCGGAAATCGACGAGGCTATCGATCGTCGTATCTCTGGCCCAGCGAAATCCTCGAAAGGATTATCTGAGAAAGAGCGTAAACAAGTGGCTTACCACGAAGCTGGCCACGCGGTTATCGGCATCAATTTGCCACACTCCGATAAAGTTCAGAAAATCACGATTGTTCCTAGAGGAAATACGGGCGGTCATGTCTTAATGACGCCAGAAGACGATCGCTTCTTACTCACCAAAAACGAGTTAATCGCGCGTATCACTGGCTTGCTTGGCGGCCGCACTTCTGAAGAAATCTTCTTCGAAGACGTTTCCACTGGCGCCTCTAACGACATCCAGGAAGCCACGCGTTTAGCGAGACTTATGGTTACCGAATTCGGTATGTCGGACCTTGGCCCAATCCAATATGAGCGTGATACAGGCTCCGTCTTCTTAGGCCGTGATTATGCTTCTACTCAGAAGAACTTCTCGACCCAAGTCGCTTATGAAATTGATAAAGCGGTCCGCGAAATCATCGAGCAGGCACACGCTGATGCAAGGAAACTCTTAGAAGAGAAAAAGGATCAAGTTATCCTTATCGCTGAGACGCTTCTTGATAAAGAGACCATCACCGCAGAAGAGATCGAGTATCTTTGCAAAACTGGCAAACTTCCAGAACAGGACAAGAAGCCAGAGGATGAAAAACAGCCTCTTCCAAATGAGGAAAATAACGAAAATACCCCTCTCCCAACCCCTGAGGAATAACCGTTATCTCCATAAAAATGAAGACGCCACTCCATGTGGCGTTTTCTTTCGATAACATCAATATTATAGGTTCTGTATAAAATTCCAAAATCCAGAAATATGGAAATTTATACAAGGGTGCTGTATACTTCTTTCCGATGGAACGTTTCGTCGAAATCGATAACACGTTGAAAAAAGACGGCTATACACGCCGCCAGCTTTTCGATTGGATGCAACGTTACTATCCTCACTATGATGAAAATAGCTGCGCCTGGGTTTTAGGATCGCTTCTTCAAAGAGGAATTCTATATAATGTTGGGTTTGATGTTTATTTTAGAAAAGGAAACTCATATCAGTTTTCTCTACCTGACAGTCCAATCGCAAAAGACATTGCATCGTGCTTACTTAGATTAGATCCTAATGCAAGATTTGTATCCTATGCTCCGAGCGATTTAAATGGCCTTCTAGGCGACGAAGCGGCTCTGGACATGATAATCTTCGAGGCGGAAAGGAAATGGCTCTATCCGTTGTATTTAGAGCTCAAAGCCAAAACAAAAACCTCTATCTTACTTAATCCCACTGATGATGAGCGCAATCGCTACTATCAAGACGGGTGTGTTATCTTAAGGCCTTTGCCTTCTAAAGCCCCCTTTGACGAAGGAAGACTCACGTTAGAAAAGTTGTGTGTTGATTTGTTGAAAGGCGGGGATCTTGGAGAAGCCTTTCCTCTATTGGACGTTGATGCTACAGAACAAAAACTGTTAGAAGGATTTGACTTGAACATCAAAACTCTACTTAGCTATGCGGAACGAAGAGGGAAGAAAAATGAGATGCTAAATTTGCTTTATGAGTATCTGCCAAAAACCAAAATTGAATTATTAGAAAAATCGAATAAGTTTCCGAAAAGAAAGGACGGATTAGCCCTATGAGTTTCAAGATCGCAAACATAGATATAAAAGGCCATGTTGTCCTTGGCCCAATGGCGGGATATACCACCCTGGCTTATCGTAAATTTATGAAACCGTTTGGTGTCGGTCTAAGTTATTCCGAGATGATTTCAGACTGCGGAATATCTTATAAAAACAAGCGAACATATGAATACTTAGCAACCGAAGAATCGGAGCGTCCGGTAGGGCTGCAATTATTCGGTTTCAATATCGAAAATTCGCGAAAAGCCATACAAATCATGGATGAAATTGCTCAATTTGACATTCTTGATCTGAATTTCGGCTGTCCAGTCACTAAAGTAACAAAGACGGGAGCGGGTTCAAGTTGGCTCCGTAAACCCGAGGAAATGGAAGAGTATACGAAAGAGATCTGCGCTATTTCAAAACACCCTGTTACCGCGAAGATTCGACTAGGGTGGGATGAAGACTCAATCAATGTATTTGAGGTGGTTGAGCGCCTTCAAAGAGCTGGCGTAGCGGGCATTACCATCCATTGTAGAACGCGAGCGCAAGGTTATTCTGGAAAAGCAGACTATAACGCTATAAAAGGGCTAAAAGAACAGATGCAAGTTCCCTTAATTGTGTCGGGTGATATTTTTACGCCAGACGATGCAAAAACTGCACTAGATATCACTCACGCTGATGCGGTTATGGTTGCTCGTGGTGGCGTTGGCAACCCGTATTTAGTGACCCAAATTAACCACTATCTTGATACCGGTGAACTCCTCCCTTCTCCGTCTGTTTTGCAACAAATCGAATACGCAGAACAATTTTCAAAGATGCTTATTGATCAGTTTGGAGAGGATATCGCGGTTCGCGAATTACGTGGCATTCTTCCTAAGTTTTTCTCTGGTTTCTCAGGGTTTAAAAAGCTCCGCGTTGCTATTGCAACGACCCTAAATACAAAAGAAGACATCGAGAAAATCCTAAATGGCGTTAGAAGAAAAGAACTATGAGTGAAAAAACGCACGTTAATCATGAATTTGGCCCATTTTGCGATGAGGAATCCGAGATTTTGGTGTTGGGCTCTTTTCCGAGCGTGCTATCACGCAAGCAGGGCTTTTATTATGGAAATCCAAGAAATAGGTTCTGGATGATCCTTCAGGAGGTGTTCGGCGAGCCCGTTCCTAATGATGTAGAAGGGCGCAAAAACTTCTGCAAACGCCATCATATCGCCTTATATGACGCCATTGAGGAGTGCGATATTGTCGGAAGCAAGGATGATAGCATTGAAAATATCGTGCCCGCAGACGTTCAAAGCATCGTTTTAGGCTCAAAAATAAAGCGCATAGTTTTAAACGGAAATGCGGCAAAACACTATTTTTTGACTTTTCAGCCCAATTTTGACCATGTTGAACTATTTTTCATGCCCTCGACTTCTCCTGCAAACGCAGCTTGGTCACTGCCTCGGCTAGTAGAGATTTGGAAATCGGCACTTAACAATTCTTAATTGTTTCTTGCACATTTATTTTCTTTGGTTTTTAATTGTTCGGGCACGAACGATTATGGAAAAAGAGCCACTTGGAAAACAGATCATCGAAACCGGTAGAGCGACGCGAAAAGCGTTCGAAAATTACTTCGCCGTTTTCTGCGACGATCTTTTAAAACCGATTGCTGGGCGAGTGTTTGGCTATTTAGCGAATCACCCTGAATCATCTAGCCAAGATATTCAGCACGTTTTCGGGCTTTCAAAGGCGACGGTTTCAGAATGTCTCTCTCTGCTTATCGAACGTGGTTATATCTCTTACGAAAAATCGGAGAAGGATGGAAGGGAAAAGACGATTCGTCTTACCAAGCAAGGCCTAGCCCGTTCTCAACGGTATCACGAGATGGTCTCGCGTTTTGAAGCGCTTCTGACCGAACCGTTTACCGAAGAAGAACAAGAGGTTCTATCTAAACTTCTCGAAAAAGTAAGAGTACGTACGGAGGAAATTAGTCATGGCGAGTAAAGCAATTGATGAATCGTCAAAGCGACGAAAAGTTTCCGCCAAGGAGAAAATAAGAATCGTAAAGAGTTTGTCGCAATATGCTAAAGGCATATGGCGGTATGCGATTCTAACTTGGGCATTTGTCGCTATTGAAGTAGTGTGCGAGGTATTGATCCCGTTTTGCAGCGAATTCATCATCGAAATCATCAACCCAGGCGCTGAAGCAATTCAACTAGGTTACAACATCGGCGACCACGTAGGCGAGCTCTGGGGCTATTCCGGTCTCATGGTTGGCCTTGCTCTTCTTGCAGCGGTTGTTGGCATTTTTGCCGGCTTCTTTGCTGCCAAAGCAGCAGCGATGTTTGGCCGTAACTTGCGTCAGGCGATGTATTACAAAATTCAGGAGTTTTCCTTTGGAAACATCGATAAATTCTCTACCCCATCTCTTGTCACTCGTTTGACCACAGACGTTACCAACGTTCAAAACTCGGTTCAACAGATTATCAGAACCGTTGTTCGTGCACCGTTTATGGTTATTTTCGCGCTTGCGATGGCCGCGGTTAAATCTTGGCAAATCGCTATGATTTTCCTCGCCATTATTCCGTTCTTAACGATTGTTTTGTTCACGATCGCCATCAAAGTTCACCCTGTATTTGTCAAGGTCTTTGAATCGTATGACCAGTTGAATGCCTCTGTTCAAGAAAACCTGCAAGGTATTCGCGTTGTCAAATCGTTTGGACGTGAAGAGTTTGAAAAAGAGAAGTTCGGCAAAGTCTCCTATTTCATTTATAAAACCTTCGTTAAAGCTGAACGCTTGCTTGCTTTGAATAACCCAGCATTACAGCTTTCTATTTACGCTAGCATGCTGCTTGCGTCCTATTTCGGTGCTCAAATGATCTTTGCTTCTGGCAACGCGCCACAAGGGTTCAACACCGGCAGCTTAACAGCGTTATTCTCCTACATCATGCAAATCATGAACTCGTTGATGTTTGTCACGATGGCGTTTGTCATGATCATCATCGCTAGGAACTCGGCGGAACGTATTACCGAGGTCATCGATGAGGAATCAACCATCAAATCACCTGAGAACCCAATCACGGAGGTGAAGGATGGTTCTGTCGATTTTGAGAACGTCTGCTTCCGTTATTATAAAGAGAACGAAAATAACGTATTAAATCAAATAACTCTGCATATCCCCAGCGGATCAACCGTCGGCATCATCGGTGCGACGGGTTCTTCAAAGTCTACTTTGGTGTCTCTCATCGCGCGTTTATATGATGTTAATGAGGGTTCTGTCAAAGTCGGCGGACACGACGTCAGAGAGTACGATTTGGTGTCTTTGCGTGATGCCGTTTCGGTAGTGTTACAGAAAAACGTTCTTTTCTCTGGCACGGTTCGCTCCAACCTTCTTTGGGGCAATCCTGATGCTACGGAAGAAGAATTACAGCACGCCGCGCACCTCGCTTGCGCCGACGAATTTATCGAGAAATTCCCGAATAAATGGGATGAACCGATCGATCAGGGCGGTACAAATGTATCCGGCGGACAGCGTCAGCGTCTTTGCATCGCACGTGCACTATTGAAGAAACCAAAGATATTGATTTTGGATGACTCAACCTCTGCGGTTGATACGCATACCGACTCCGTAATTCGCCAGGCATTTAAAACCGAGATCCCGGATGTCACAAAGTTCATTGTTGCCCAGCGCGTCCTATCCATTATGGATTGTGACAAGATCATCGTCTTGGATAAAGGCGAGATTATCGGTGAGGGCACACACCATGAATTAATGGAGAATTGCAAGGTTTATCGCGAAATTTACGAGACTCAGACGGGAGGTGATTTCGATGCCGCCTAGAATGAAAGCAAACGTGAATGCCCATCGCCTTTCCGCAAAAGAATCGGCCTCTATTTTTGGGCGACTTCTGAAAGTCATCTTCTCCAACCACGGCGGGAAATTGGTCCTTGCCCTCATTTGTATCCTTCTTTCCAGCGCTGCAGCCGTCACAGGTAACTTCTTCATCGGCAAAGTGTTGATCAACGGGTTCATCATGCCCGCTATCAATCCAGCCGAGTATGGAGACGTCCAAAACTTCCTCGGCATACCGATGGAATTATCGACTGCGATTATCATCATGGCGTCGGTCTACGCCGTCGGCGTCATCGCCGTCTATTTCTATCAGATTTTAGTGTCTATCATCGGGCAATCTACGCAAAAGATGATTCGTGATCAGCTTTTCTCTCACATGGAAAAGCTCCCGTTATCTTATTTTGATACCAGGACTCACGGCGACATCATGTCGATTTACACCAACGACATCGACACACTTCGTGAGATGATCTCCCGTGTTTTGCCAACGGTTGTGCAAGCCTTGGCAACGATGATCATTACCCTTGTGTTCATGGCTATCACGAACTGGTTGCTCTTAATTGTCGTTCTCATTTTCTTCGTCATCATTCTCATCTGCGTTTTGAATATTTCTAAGCAGTCATCGAAGTTTTATATTGGACAGCAACGCGCTCTTGGCAAAACCAACGGCTACATTGAAGAGATGATTTCTGGACAAAAAGTCGTCAAAGTCTTCAACCATGAGCAAGCCTCAAAAGAAGGCTTTGACCAACTCAACAATGAACTTTGCGGCTATGTTACCAAAGCCGGCCAGTTTTCCAACATTATGGGTCCGGTCATCAACAACATCAGTTTCCTTCAGTTCGTTACGACTGCTTTAGTTGGCGCGCTTGTCATGGTTGGCCTTAAGACGGGCGTGCTAAACAGCAATGTATTCCAGATGGATCCAGGTACGATTGTTTCCTTCTTGTCGTTTGGCAAACAATTCACCATGCCGATCATCCAGCTATCGATGAACATCAATATGCTCATCATGGCGATGGCGGGTGCCCAACGTATCTTTGAGCTCATGGATGTGAAAGAAGAGAAGGATGATGGCTACGTTACTTTGGTCAATGCGAAAGCCGATGAAAATGGAAATCCCGTGGAATCTGCAGAGAAAACGGGAAAATGGGCATGGAAACACCCTCATGGAGATGGCACGCTTTCTTATACCTGGTTAAAAGGAAAAGTGGAGTTATTCAACGTTGATTTCGGCTATGTAAAAGGCAAAACCGTCCTTCACGACGTGAGCTTATATGCAAAGCCTGGCCAAAAGGTTGCTTTCGTTGGTCCTACCGGAGCAGGCAAGACAACAATCACGAACCTTTTGAACCGTTTTTACGATATTGAAGATGGCAAAGTGCGTTTCGATGACATCAACATCAATAAGATTAAAAAGCAAGATCTTAGACGCGCTTTGGGCATGGTTTTGCAAGAAACGAACCTCTTCACTGGCACGGTGCGTGAAAACATTGCCTATGGCAATCCGGATGCGACATTCGAAGATATCGTCGCAGCCGCGAAGCTCGCGAACGCTGATCACTTCATCTCTTTGTTGCCAAACGGCTATGATACGGTTCTTTATGGGGCAGGAGCAGGCTTATCTCAAGGTCAACGCCAATTGCTCTCCATCGCTCGCGCGGCTTGTACGAACCCGCCAGCGCTGGTTCTAGATGAAGCGACTTCATCCATTGACTCCCGTACCGAGAAGTTGGTGCAGCAGGGCATGGATGCGATCATGAAAGGCCGTACTGTCTTCGTCATCGCACACCGCCTCTCTACCATTCAAGACTCGGATGTCATCATGGTCTTGGAAGACGGTTCCATCATCGAACGTGGCAACCATCAGCAGCTCATGGCGGAAAAAGGAAAGTACTATCAGCTCTATACCGGCGGCAAGGTAAAATAAATCCTATTTAACGAAAAAGAGGCGACCCGTGTCGTCTCTTTTGCTTTCTTTTACTTGCTTTTCCTTCGTTCTGCTTCTTCTTTTTCTAGGTCTTCTGGATTCACAACGGTGTGGTGGTCGATGTGCTTCCATGTGACCTTCATGAAGCCTGCGACGGCGGATACTGGAAGGTTGATGAGTTGGTAGATTGGGAACAAGACGATGTAGAGAATTGTCTTTGGAAGGCTGAGGTGGAATCTCTTCCATTCGCGGATGACGGTAACCAAGTCATAGAAGAGATTGGATACATAAATACCGCCGAGCAAGGTAAGGATCCATGAACCAAAGGAGAACCAGTTATACCCGTTTTCTCCGACAATAAGGAAAAGTATCAAAGAGATGATTTGATAGAAGAATGCGAAATAGAAACTCAAGAAGGAATAGGGGAAGAACTGCCAGAAAATGTCGTACTTGCTCCAAGTTGGCTTCTTAAAGAACGATTTGGTGAGCGGCCACCAATACTTGCGGAAAGAGATGAGGTTACCTTTGGTCCACCTCATTTGCTGACGGACGAAGAGTTTGACGGTTGTTGGCTCTTCTTCGTAGAAGATTGCTTCCTCGCAATAACCTAGTTTGTATCCTCTCGCGGTGAGGTCGGATTCAATGTCGAGGTCTTCAGTCAAACCGGTCCAGTTCCAGCCGTCTTTCAATAGGTAAGACCTGAAGCGTGCGCCTGGCCCATAGACTTGTTGGTTGGTTTTGAGAATAGAACGAGGTCTTGCGTTGATGAGAACGTTAACATAGACATTCATTCCGCACATAGCGGCAATCCAGTTTTCCGAGAGGTTTTTGGCATTGCGGTAGGTAATTGCTTCGTCAAATCCAGCGTTTTGCATGCAGCTATTTAACTTAGTTAAGTAGTTCTTGGAAACGATGTTGTCGGCGTCCAAACGAATGTAGGCATAGTAATCGTCGACGACGTTATGATCTTTCGCGAACTCGCGCATCGCATATTGCAACGCGAAGCCAAGCGTGCGGTGGGCCATATCGTGACGTTCGTAGACAATCGCGCCTTTTTCACGTGCGATCTGGGCTGTTTTATCGTCTTCGTCACAGTTATCTGCGACGATTAAGATATCGACAAGCTCTTGAGGATAATCCATCGCGCGGATGGAATCGATGAGGTTTGCGATGACGAGCTCTTCATTTCTAGCAGGGACTAAGAAGCAGTACTTTTTATCTTTTGGAGCGTCCTTGTAAGTGCGGCTTTTCCCGAAAACACCGAGGATAAAATAAAAGAAACGATAGGCGATCATGATACCGATGAGCAAAGTCACGGTAGAAAAAAACAAATTCAACCAAGCCTGTGCTGGAATTGGCCTGTTATTATTAATTGCCTCAATCATCAAATCGGCGCCGACGAGGCTTTGCAGCCATTTAACGATAAAATCCCAAAAAGTCATACTGAGCTCCGCGGCAAAAGTCCGCACGAGTCTATACTATCATTTTTCGCCTTGCCTGTGTGGGTTTTTTGGCAAAGCATTGTGCGCGTGCGTTGTTGGCCTATCTTTTTAAGCCGCCTTGGGGTAAGATATGCCCGCATTAGTACGAGGTAGTATCATGGAAGAAAAACTTACTGATCAAGAACAAGCTCGTGTTGACAAGCTTCCTAAATATGAAGAATTGGGCGTCGATCCTTTCGGCACTCGTTATGACTGGAAAGACCGCATTTGCGATATCCGAAAAGAGTATGGTGATAAAGACGCCGAATACTTTAACGAAAACGCAATCGAAGTGGACGTTGCTGGCCGTTTGATGGCCATCCGTCGCATGGGTAAAGCCGCCTTCGTCAACCTCAAAGACGAATACGGTTCCATCCAAGGCTGGTTGGGTATCGATGTTGTCGGTGAACACGACTATTCCGTTTTCAAATTGTCTGATCTTGGCGATATCGTCGGATTAAAAGGCACGTTGATGAAATCCCGCACTGGCGAACTTACCATCCGTGTGACCCGTTTCACCCACATCACCAAATGCTTAAAACCACTGCCAGAGAAATTCCATGGTTTAACCGATACCGAAGACCGTTTCCGCAAACGTTATCTCGATATGATTGTCAATGACGATTCCCGCAAAATCGCGATTCTTCGCCCTGCAATCGTCAAAGAGGTTCGTCGTTATTGCGATGAACTCGGCTTCGTGGAAGTGGAGACTCCGGTTCTTTCTCCAATTGCCGGCGGCGCTGCAGCTCGTCCATTCTTCACCCATCACAATACCCTTGATAAGGATTTCACCCTTCGTATTGCGACCGAATTGAACTTGAAGAAAGCGATGATCGGCGGAATCGACCGCGTTTATGAAATCGGACGTATCTTCCGTAACGAAGGCATCGATACGCGTCACAATCCAGAATTCACCACCATCGAGCTCTATCAAGCTTATGGCGATCTTCAATCCATGAGAGAATGGACCGAAGGTTTGTTCAAATCCATCTGCAAAAATGTTGTTGGCTCTGAAAAAATCGTCTGGGGTGACATCGAACTAGATTTCTCCAAACCGTTTGCCTGGATTTCCATGGTGGACGCGATCAAAGAGAAAACCGGCATTGATTTCAATCAGCAAATGAGCTTTGAAGAAGCGGTGGAACTCGCCAAGAAGCATAACGTTCCACTTGAAAAGAGCTGGAATTCCGTTGGCTACATCATTCAAGCCTTCTTCGATGAATTCGTTGAGAAAACCTTAATCCAACCAACCTTTATCCATCGTTATCCAATCGAAGTCTCTCCTCTTACCAAAAAGAGCGATGACCCACGTTTTGTCGAGCGTTTTGAGTTCTTCCTCAATGGGTTTGAATTTGGCAACGCTTATAGCGAGCTCAACAATCCATTCGATCAATTAGAACGCTTCCAGGCTCAACTTGAAGCCAAGGGACGCGGAGACGAAGAAGCCAACGAAATCGACTACTCCTTCATGGATGCGATGCGTTATGGCATGCCTCCAGCCGGCGGCATCGGTGTTGGCATTGACCGTCTTTGCATGCTCTTCTGCAACGTTCAGAACATCCGTGAAGTCTTACTCTTCCCGACCATGAAGGACGAGAAATAAGCAAAAAAACCATCAAAACATGCGTGGACGAGATTCGGAAACGCATGTTTTTCTTTTACCTAAAAGACAAGAAATAAACTGAGATTATTTAAAACTGAAATAGCTGCGTTAAAAATCCATTTAACAATAATTCAGGTTTTGAAGGAATAAATATTAATGGAAATGCTAAGTACCGGTCTCAACGAACGCATTTCCTAAGACAGTCACTAAGTGGCGGCTCTCATGCGCATTACCAACGCGTACTTGCGGTTTGGTTCCTACACGCGTATAATGCGTAAGCCTGCAAAGGCAAACACTCTTATGGTCACATGAAATAATGTGGCCCATAGACCGAATTAGGAGGAGCTTATCATGAGGAAATACGAACTTATGTACATCCTTTCCGCAAATCTTGATGATGCGGCAAGGGCGGCTGAGATCGAGAAACTCCACGGCATTCTCACTTCTTCCAACGTCACCATCCGTGAGGTTAAGGAATGGGGATTACGCGAGTTTGCAAGCCCAATGAAGAAGCAAACCAAAGGCTATTATGTCATCGTCAAGTTGACCTCTGAGCCAAACGGTTTGGCTGAATTCGAGCGTCTTGCACGTCTCAACAACAACGTTATCCGCTACTTAGTTACTGTCGACCAAGACTAATCAATCTTGATTGGAGGATAACAAATGATCAATTCAGTTATTATTGTCGGACGTCTTACGGCCGACCCAGAACTCCGCAAAACCCCAAATGGTGTTTCTGTTGGATCCTTCCGCATCGCGCATGATGAAGGACGCCGCAACGGAAACGGAGAAAAGCAAACGCTTTACATCAATTGCACGTTGTTTGGAAAGCAAACCGAAATGCTCGGCAGATTCTTCCATAAAGGAAATCTCATCGGCGTTACCGGTAGACTTACCCAACGTACGTTCATGAACAGGCAGAACGTTCAAGTTACTACGACCGAAATCGTCGCTGACCGCGTTGACTTCATCGAAGGAAAGAACGCCGCTGGCGATCAGGCGGGCAACAATGGCTATCAACCAGATTACCCAACTGCAAACGACCCAGCACCTCAAACCGAGCCGACCTCCCAAGGCAACAACCTTGAGTCGCTCGACGTGATTGAAGACGATCTGCCTTTCTAAAAAACTAACACGAAAGGAATCAAGCCATGGCTTTTAAGAAAATGCATTCCCGTCGCAAAGTTTGCTACTTCAAGAAGAATCACATCAAATACGTTGATTACAAGGATGTGGAACTTCTTCAGCGCTTCATCACTGCTGACGGAAAAATCACCCCACGCTCTGTGACCGGCACTTCTGCAAAGTATCAACGCCAAGTTGCTACCGCTATCAAGAATGCCCGCTTCATGGGCCTTCTCCCAGAAGTAAAATAAGAGACGCGTTTGTTGTCGTAAGACGAACCCGATTCCCCGATTTAGGACAAACCGGATTCACCTCGACGACGAAGCGACAAACGAACAAGACCGTCCCACGTGGGCGGTTTTTAATAACCTCCGTTTGTTGAAAAAACATAAACAAATGTATATACTCTTTTTATGAGCAATTCAGCGCCTCTAGCTTTATTGGACGAAAGCCTAATCAAGGACCTTATTTATGAAGTCCGGGGTCAAAAGGTTATGCTGGATTTTGATTTGGCCCGCATTTACGGATATGAAACTAAGCGCTTTAACGAGCAAATCAAGAATAACAGTGGCAAGTTCGAGGAAGATTTTATGTTTCGCCTGACATCCGATGAATGGAGCACAATCTTGAAGTCGAAAAAATCGGCATCAAGTTGGGGCGGAAGAAG
>ONWJ01000192.1 GCA_900321535.1 uncultured Erysipelotrichaceae bacterium | reverse complement strand
TGGATGGACACAATATCAAGGCGCTCGTCAAAGCGTTTGAACGCGCCAAACGAAGCGAGAAATCGGTCATCATCCATATCAACACCGTCAAAGGCAAAGGTTATCCTTTCGCTGAAGGGGATAAACAAGGAAATTGGCACGGCGTCGGACCTTTTGACATCGAAACAGGCAAACCAAAGTCCGCTTCTAATAGCATTTCTTGGAGCCAATTCTACGCCGATATGATCGAGAAGCGCTTGCTTGAAGATACCAAATCCTATTTGGTGGTGGCGTCTACCCAGACCGGCAGCAAATTGAATGAGGCGATGGCCCAATTCCCCAATCAATCCATCGATATGGGCATCGCAGAAGAGCATGCGATGACCTTCTCTGGTGCTTTAGCGCTCAATGGCTTCCATCCGATTATCTCTTTGTATGCGACCTTCTTGCAGCGCACCTATGATGAAATCCATCATGACTGCGCGAGAATGAAGGCGCCGGTGACCATCATCGTCGATCGCGCCGGACTCGTAGGAGGGGATGGAGAAACCCATCAAGGCATCTATGACGTGGCGATGCTTTCTTCGATTCCAGATGTTGTAGTGGCGATGCCATCGAATAAAACCATTGCTGAGAAGGTTTTCTTAGAGTCCTATAACTACCAAGGTGTCACCGCGATCCGCTATCCAAAGGGCAATGTAGGCGACGTTGAGGAAGACGATCTCCCATTCGTTCCTTATCGTTATCGTGTCCTCAACGAAGACAAGAAGCACGATATCGGGGTGCTTGTCGTCGGTCCGAGGATGAAAGAAGTCAAAGACGAGCTATCCAAAGCAGGGCTCCTTGAGCGGTGCGACCTGATTGATCCCGTATATTTGTTCCCAATTAAGTCCGAAAATATCGAGCTTTTGATGAAATATAAACATTTGCTTGTCTATGATGCCTATTCCACCGAGACCGGATTCGCGAATGCGATTCTAGCCGAGCTCTTCAAGCGTCATTACCAAGGAAACGTCCTTGCCAAAGCGGTGCCGAACCGATTCATGTACCTCGCCTCCGAGAAAGAGATTGAGGAAGACCTTGGGTTACGTCCAAATCAAGTAGTCGATAGTTTTGTAAGAGCAGTAATGATGTAGGAAAGTTTTTCCGAAACAAGCTTTCGTTCCTTTTTCAGAGTGCTATACTTTAGAAAATGAGGTTGGGAAAAAATGCTTAAGACAATTTTATTAACTTTCGCCTGCGCAATGAGCGAAGTCGACTGCTCAGGAAGCAATGTTAAAATCATAGGAAGGGATGGCAATCGTTCTAGTGATGGTTTATTTACCCATTATTCTTGGGCAAATCCCTACACCGCAATCAATAGTCCCGACGGATATACGAAATACTCTTACGACGCGTATTATCTAGAATACACAGAATCTAGTCTTCTTGTTTTTATGGTCAACCATTTGCAGTTTACGCCTGCTTATATCGCTTATTACGAAAACCCATCTTATTATTATCAAGATGTTAGACTAAACAAAGGCTACTGCAGTGTCGTTGGTTCTAGTTTTAGCTCTTCTTCTCCTCATGGGCAAAGCGGATCCATTACAGCAAAAGGCTATAGGCCCGCAAGCAGTCAAATATCGACGACAATCTCGTCTACTTATGGCGTTAGTTTATCAGGCGAACTCTCAAACGGTCTGGAAACCGGGGTTGTTTTAGGTGATGACATCGGAGTTTCTATCACCCGGTCGATGTCGACTATAACCGGCATTACTTTATCTTATTCGTCGTCATCATCGTCTTCGTTTGTCGACCCTCTTCTATCAACCCAATTGCTTGGAAACAGCAATGGTGCTTCGCTATATTACGAGGTTTCTAACGTCAACGTCGCTGGCAAACTAACATTTCAGGTTGATTTTATCGTGGTTTTCGAAATTGAAAACGGCGAATTGAATAGTTTCGGAGCCGCTTTTAAGGCCGATGTGGATATTTGGACAAAATGCAAATGGTATGATAGCAATTTCTTTTCCCCCGGATGGAAAGACGGAACCGAGTATACATATCATTTAACGGATTGGGTTGGATTCCATGTATGATCGAAGCAGTTTCTTTATCGAAATCATACAACCAAGGAAAACTCAACGAAGTAAACGCGCTGAAGCACGTAAACTTGATATTTGAAAACACTGGTCTCGTTTTCATCGTAGGGAAAAGCGGATCTGGAAAATCGACTTTGTTGAATCTTCTTGGAGGAATGGAAAGTCCAAGCAGTGGAAAAATCGTAATTGATGGACAAGAGCTAACGTCTGCAAATGCGGACGTTTTCCGAAGAGAAAAATTGTCCTTTGTCTTTCAAAAGAAAAACCTTATCCCCCATTTAACGGTTTATCAGAATTTTGAAATTGCCGGATTGCGTCTAGACAAAGCCGATGAAGTCCTGCGAATGATTGGCCTAGAGGGATATGGAAAGCGAAAGTGCAACGAACTTTCAGGCGGCGAAGAACAAAGAATATCGATTGCAAGAGTCTTTTTAAAAAATGCGCCTATCGTTCTTTGTGATGAACCGACAGGCGCATTGGATCAAGCCAATGCCAAAGTCGTTTTTGAATGGCTTAAGGAATTATCAAAGCACTCCTTAGTCATTGTAGCGAGCCATGATGAGGAATCGGCCACGGCATATGCCAACCGCATCGTTCGTCTTGAAGATGGAACGGTCGTAAACGATAATCTGATTTCGCATTCCTCTGGCGAGCAGGTTTCCAGCTATCGAGGGTATAGGTTATCGTTTAAAAATCGATTGGGATTGCTTTTTGCATCGCTGAAAAAGAAAAAGATACGCATTTCCCTGGCCTCTATCCTGCTCGGAGCGGCTTTAGCTGCTTCGGTTTTAGCGATATCTCATGTTTTCGAAAAAGAGGATGAATCTTATCTCCACGCTGCAAGTAGCGCTGACTACGTTTCATTTTCCTATGGCCGAAATCGCTCTGAAACGCGAGCCGTTGGCGATGCTCAAGCCGTTTTCACATATGAAGAATTTAACTCTATACGCGACAAATATCCTGATGCGATCGACATTTATGGATTAAATAAAAAATTGGATAGCCCTCGGGCGGCGCTTCAATATAGTGAGTATTTGCCTCGTGACTCAATTGAAAATCTTTCCGATATGGAAAAGGTGCTTTCCGGCGGCGCGGACTCCGTTGTCGAAATAAACGAAAATACCAAAAGCAGTTTTCCCCTTGTCGCCGGGCGTTATCCAACGAACGAAAGCGAAGTGGCAATTCCCGATTTCGCATGCGATCTTTTCCTAAAACACGGTTATAGGATGAATTCAGATGCTTCCCCGGTTTTCTTTGGTAACGCTTCGGCGTTCGTGCAAGGCGAACCAGAATTTCGTCTATATTCGGATTCGGCGAATGTTAAAGTAGTTGGGGTCGTCAATACCGGCTTTTCTCCTAACGATTATCCTGTCAATGCGGCTTCCGCCTATTCTGAAGGGCCGATTTTTCAAAATGTAGGTCGTAACCGTTTGCGGGAAGATCTGCTATTCTCTCCAAAACTTTCCATCGTGGCTCATCATTCCCTCATCAGTCGTCTATTCTATGAGCAAGATTCATACAAGATTCATCAAGGAGCGACGCGTTCAGAAATAGAATTGGTGCATAAGGACGGGAGCGCCAAGCGGAGTTTTGGTCGTTTTTATCGAGCCCAAGGAAATGTCATCGAGTTTTCAGGGATCGATACGGAAGGCGTATATTTGCCGGTGGAAGATCTTGCTTCATTATACGGAGATATCGTTTTTCCCTCCGGTTTGTTTGAACCGTTGAGCTATCGTGAATGCAGCAAATATTTTTGTGATTTTTCTTCTCTTGGTAGCGATTTGAATTCCCTGAATGCATCTTATGTTTTCGCTACGCAGATCGGAGAACGGAGTTCTAACCTCACCTCTCTTGCCTGCGGTGAGTATGTTAGGAAAAACGGGCTTGATGTCATCGAGGATTTGCCCGCATTTAAGGCGTACGCGCAATCTTCTTACGACGCCGCTTTCCGAGCCGGTGAAATCGATCGATTAGTTGATTTCGACGTTGAATCCGAAGAAAACAGCAATTATTTGAAGAGTTTTTACGCAAATTATCTATCATCTTTTAACGGGACAATGAAAAGAGGCTTTTACAGCAATCTTTTTTCGAAGATATCAGGGAAAGATATCGTCGCCGATTTCGTGCGTAATGTTTTGTCTCCAACTCTTGTAGAAGCAAAGAAGAAAGCCACGATTCAAAGCAATGAAATG
>ONWJ01000168.1 GCA_900321535.1 uncultured Erysipelotrichaceae bacterium | reverse complement strand
GGTAAATAACGAACTTTGTTGGCGATCTCTGGAGCGTCGACAAGGAAAAATTCACTGCGATAAGGGTGATTAGAAACTCTCCGAATGCAGCCAATTTTGCCAGAAACGCCTAATTCGGCCGATTCGAGCATATACTTCGACATTTGTATCGCTTCGTTTTGGTCTGATTTTGCAACGTTGAATGGGTTTGCGCGAACAAGCAACGATAGCCCAATGGAACGGGTTGTAATATGAAGCCTTTGGTTAACGATCGCCGCTAATTGATGGACGCTGCCTTCGCCTAGCACGTGTCCAAAGGCATCGACGGATTCCTGCTCGCGTGGTAAAGCCAGCAATTCAGGCAAGACAACAAGAGCTCTTTTGTTTCGTCTATAAACTTCTTCAACTTGTTCTAAGAAGATCTCAACATCAAAGCCCATCTCCGGAACATAAATCAAATCAGGAGAATAACGGTCTTCGATTAAAGCGGTGGACGCAGGAAGCCAACCGGTGTCTCTACCCATCATTTCGATTAAGGTGATTCTTCCAACTGGATATGAATCGGAATCGATCGCGATGGCTTTGACTTCGTTGATGATGGCCCGCGCTCCGCTAGCAAAACCAAGGCAATGGTCAGTAAGAGCAAGGTCATTATCTACGGTCTTTGGGATACCTAATACTTGGATGCCAGTTTCCTTAAAATATTCATGCAGCAAATTGCAAGTATCCATGGAATCGTTACCCCCGTTAACGAAGATAACATTCAAGCCATGCTTCTCCATCGTTTCCTTGATTTTTGCAAAGACGAAAGTCTGGTCATTGGAAAGTTTTCTTCTTGCGCTGCCTAAGGCTGCTCCTGGCGTCTGCAAAAGGAGCTTAAGTTGCTCTTCGTCTTCTTGCCTTAAGTCCACAAGGTTATCGTGGATCAATCCTTCAACCCCATAAAGAGCGCCATAAATCTTATCGACGTTCGGGTCGGCTTTCGCGGCTTTGATGAGTCCAAACAACGAAGCGTTGATGACCGATGTGGGTCCGCCGGATTGGAAATATACGATGTTAAGTTTCGCCATATAGAAATTTTATCGGGTTTTCTATTAGAAAAGTAGCAAAAAAGCGGGGCCCTAAGACCCCGCTAGTTCGACTGATCGAAAATTAATCGCAGACCGCTTTTCCAGCGCTGCCAAGATAACCGTCGATTTTGCCTTCAATCAACTTGGTGATGGCTTCTCTTCCTGGGGTGAAGAATTCACGAACATCAAACTTCTCTGGATGATCATGAAGCGCTTTTCTCATCGCGCCAACGAAGGCGACGCGGATATCGGTTCCGACGTTGATTTTGCAAACGCCGCGTCTGCAAGCTTCGGCAAGCATGGATTCTGGGATACCGATTGCAGCTTCCATTTTGCCGCCGTACTTATTAAGCAATTCGATGGCTTCGGCAGGAACAGAACTCGCACCATGGAGAACGAGTGGGAAGTTCGGCATGAGGGCTGCGATTTCATCAAGGATATCGAAGCGGAGCTGTGGCTTGGTGCCAGGTTTGAATTTATAGGCGCCATGAGCGGTGCCGATGGCGATGGCTAAAGAATCGATGCCGGTGCGATCAACAAATTCTTTGGCCTGCTTTGGATGGGTGAAGACGCCATATCCATCTTCGACGCAAACATCATCTTCAATACCGGCAATCGCGCCGAGCTCAGATTCGACGACAACGCCGCGGGCGTGAGCGTATTCAACGACTTCTTTGGTTTGACGGATATTCTCCTCAAAATCATAGGCAGAAGCGTCAATCATGACAGAGGTAAAACCTGCATCGACCGCAGCTTTGCAGAGTTCTACGGTTTTTCCGTGGTCGAGGTGAAGGGCGAATTCGACATCTGGGAATTCTTTTGCAGCCGCGTCGCACATCGCGCGGATGTAAAGCGGATTCATGTATTTCCAAGCGCCGCCGCTGACCATCATGATGACCGGGGCTTTCTTATTTTGGGCTGCTTGAAGAACGGCGCGCATGATATCGAGGTTATCGAAATTGAAAGCGCCGATGCCATATCCTCCCTTATATGCTCTTTCGAACATTCCTTTTGTTGTTACTAATGCCATGTAAAATCTCCTTTTTTAGCACATATGCAAATTTTACTCTTCTTCTTTGAAGAAGTGGTAGCGATATTACCTCCCAAAAGGGATGTTTTTTGTCTTCGGCCTCTTCTTTAATGGGCATCCGTTTTTTGGTACAATTTTCCTGTTAACTATGAGCAAGGTTCACCTGACAAATTTCCGTGATTTAGGCGGCATCAAAACCAAGGATGGCCGCCGCGTCAAAAAAGGATTTTTGTTTCGTGGGAAAAGCTTAAATGGCATCAGCGAAAAAGCGATAGACGATCTAAATAGGCTGGGTTTGACGGCGATTTTTGATTTTCGAGATGAAAAAGATCGCCTTACCAAACCGGATGCGAAAGTCGAAGGCGCGACCTATTATCCTTGTGGAGTGCTGGAACTTCTTGGCCCAGAAGCGCAAGGATCTCCAGTTGATATTTATTACATTCAGGAAGTCATCGCTGGGAAAAAGATGACGAAAGAGGAATACGAGCATTCTTACCAACTGTTCCTACGGATGTATAAAGAGATTCCTTATGCCAAAGACGCCTTCATCCAAGTGTTCAACGCGATGAGCCGTCACGAAAGAATCTATTATCACTGCACCGGCGGGAAAGACCGCACTGGGATTTGCTCGATGATTATTCTTTGGGCGCTCGGCGTGGACGATAAAGAAATCTATCGCGACTACCATTATTCCAATATTGCGAGATGGAGAAAAAACCTTTGGAGATTATGGCATATCTTTAAAGGCTCCAAACAATTACGGTCCATCAAGTACATGTGGAAGTTCCTCAACTGCAATAAGAAGAACTTCAAAACCGCCAAGCATGCGATCTTTTCTAGATATGCAAAAATTGAGGATTTCCTCGATAAAGTCTATGGCATCGATCAGCAGACAATCGATGACTGGAAAGCGTTCTATTTAGAGTAAGCGGTTACGAAGTCATTTCCCTTGTTGTTTGCATCTAAAGTAAGTAAACTTACTTTGTCATTTGGGCATAGCCCTGAAGGAGAAAAAATGGCACTAGTAACAACCAAAGAAATGTTCAAGAGAGCCTACGAAGGTGGCTACTCGATCGGCGCGTTCAACGTCGACAACCTTGAAACCTTCCAAGCGGTCATCGAAGCGGCACACGCTAAGAAGTCCCCAGTCATCATCGCGATCACCGAAAACGTCATCAAGTATTTCGGCATCACCTATCTCCGCAAGATCGTCGAAGCGGCAGTGGAAGAGACCGGCGTTGAAGTCGCGCTCCACCTTGATCACGGCAAGAGCATCGAAATTTGCAAGTATTGCTGCGACAACGGATTCACCTCCGTTATGATCGATGCTTCGGCATATGATTTCGAAGAAAACATCCGCATCACCAAAGAGGTCGTTGAATACGCCCACGCTCGTGGCGTTGTCGTCGAATCTGAGCTCGGCGCGATCGCTGGCATCGAAGATGGCGAAGTCACCGGCGACAAATATGGTGTCTTCACTCACCCAGAGCAAGCCAAAGAATTCGTCGAACGCACCGGCATCGATTCTTTAGCCATCGCCGTTGGTACTGCTCACGGTGCTTACAAATTCAAACCTGGTACCACCCCATACCTTCGCTTCGACATCATCGAAGAGATCGCCAAACTCATCCCAGGGCTTCCTCTTGTTCTCCATGGCTCTTCCATGGTCCCACAAGATCGCATCGAGATGATCAACAAGTTCGGTGGTGAGATGCCAGCTGCTATCGGCATCCCTGGCAACTTGCTCCGTGATGCTTCTAAACTCGCGGTTTGCAAGATCAACCAAGGCTCTGACCTCCGCGTCGCCTTCACCTCTGAGATCCGCAAGATCTTCGTCGAGCAGCCACGCGAATATGAAATCCGCAAATACACTGCCCCTGCGAAGAAAGTTGTCCGTGAGATGATCGAAGATCGCCTTGATAACGTCTTCATGTCCTCTGGACACGCAGTCGAAGGCAAGTAATTCGATTCAAAAATTGAAAATTGGCTGGGATTTCCCAGCCTTTTTTCGTTTTTGAGATTTTTATTTTGCTTTTCGCTCTTCTTCGAGAATATCGGAAGGTTGCTTTTGAGTCGAGATAACGTAGGTCCCTGAGGCGATGTCATGAACGCTGGTGTTGGCCCTAGTAACACCCATAACGATGATTTCAATGCCCGGGAAAATCAAAGCGAGGTAACCAAGACCAAGGCCATTGAAGAAATACCAAGTGGTCGGGGCGACAACGCAGAAAATTAGTAACACCAAAGCGCGGATGAGCATTTGCCAGTTTTTGGGTGTCCCATCGGTTTCTTTATCCACGACCGCCATACGGAAGACAAGCTTGAATAAGGTTTTCTTCTTCGGCAAAACCAGCGGGAGCAACACGTAATACACGCCCCAAGCGACAACTTCAGCAATTAGAAGAATGAAATAATCGACAAATGCGATGCGATTGATGTTCGCGGTGTAAATAACGCTATGCTCAATGATATAAACCGCATCTAAATAACGATTCTCACACCATGTTTTGATCGCAGCTTCAGGAACGTCGGCCCGCTTATAATGAGCAATGACCCAACTCTCGATTTGCTCGGGGGTAGAGCCTTTGGGCAAATCATAAGTGCCTTCTTGAATCTTAACGAAATAACCGGAAGCGTCTTTTAATGCAAAATAATCGGGTATTCTATTTTTTGAAATCGCGTAATCGATATTCGTGTAGTAATAGAGGACGTTAGTCTCATAATTCTGTTCCGGAGTAAGAGCTTTGTTATAGCCTTCCTCGGTGTTGCGCTCAATTAAAAAGCCATTCTCCCTTTCGGCATATAGATGCGACTCACGCAAGGTCGAAAAAACCTGACGTTCCGCCTCGTTATGTCCAAAGGGTTCATAAAGGGTTAATTGACCGATGTAAAAAAGCAAATATGCCAGCAAAGCGAACACCAATGCGTCAAGAAAGGCTTCTCCGAAACGGGTGATGAGCCAAGGTTTTTTCTGGGTGTAATATGGCTTTTTCTCGCCTTGGTTCGATGTGGTTGGAACATCGTTTTGATTCATGCGATTATTATCCTATAAAGCGCAGGGCAAGTGAAGAAAAGGACGCGGTTTTCCGCGCCCAATTCTTCAAATTTGGATATCGTTATTTCGCTTTTTTGGAACGAATCGTGGAGATGAGGAGCAAGATGCCTGGAACGACCTGGAATGTCACGATGCCAAGGATGGAAAGGATGAGGCCTTTGACAAATCCACGACGTGGCTTGTTGATATGTCTGTTGATGAATCCGCAGACAACCGCGCCGACAGCGACGATGATCGCGAACACGAGCTGAGTGGTGGCTCTTGCAAGAACCGCAGCCTGAACGATGACATAGTTCTCGTCGGTTGGCTGGAGGTTCATTTCCTTGAGCATTGCATCCAAGGTCTTCGTATCGGCGGCTGCATTCATACCTGCCATGAAGAGCAAGACGACGGCAATGGCGATAGAGAGAACCATGAAGATGATGGTCGAAGCGGCAAGGGCTTTTTCAAACGGCGTGCGATCTTTGAATGGTAAGACACCTTCTTGGACCTCGGCGTTTGGATTCTCTTCTTTGTTGACGAGCTCGACCGTGGACGCGACAGGTTCTTCGTCTTCGCCTCTAACGGTTGGAACAACCTCTTTGATTTCCACATTACCTAAGGCGATGCTCTTCTTAGACGCCGCATCGAAGACGAGGATATCGTCTCCAACGATGTCAAAGTGGATGACCGCGTCGGTTTCGTAGTCGATGGAACCGAAGACGACGGAAGAGAGGATATCTCCGCCGAAATCGATCTTAACGGTGGATTCCATGCCGGTAGGAAGGGTGGAATAAGCCAAACCTTGAAGTTTGCCGTTTTCGCGAATCGGCAAGAACTCAGGACGGATACCAAGGACGACCTTATCGCCTAATTCAGCGATAGGATTGATCTCTTCTTTGGCATGATACACCGCGGTGACGCCGAGGAACTTGACGGTTAAGTCATTGCCTTTTCTTGCAATGATTTCGCCCGGGATGAAGTTCATGGTCGGGTTGCCGACGAAGTCAGCCGAGAAGAGGTTAGCAGGTTTACGGTAGACCGTAAGCGGGGCATCGAGCTGATTGACAACGGCGTTGTTCATCAAGCAGATGCGGGTCGCAAGGGTCATGGCCTCCAATTGGTCATGGGTGACGTAAATGAAGGTGCAATCAGAGGTGGAATGAAGACGCTTAAGCTCAGTTCTCATCTCGCCGCGAAGTTTGGCGTCGAGGTTAGAAAGTGGCTCGTCCATGAAGAGGACTTTCGGCTTGGTCGCAAGGGTACGTGCGATAGCGACACGCTGCTGCTGACCACCAGAGAGTTCGGCTGGATAACGGTTGCGGAACTTAGTGATCTTGAGTATCTTGAGGACTTCGTCGATGCGCTCTTCCATCTCTTGGCTGGTGAGGTGGCGGCCAGAGGTGACAGGAACGACTTTCTCGTTCTTTGCTTCTTCTAGGCGCTGCGTCAAATCAGCCTTTTTAGCAGGATCTTTTTCGGCTTTCAAAAGGTTCTTGATGCCGTTGACTTTATCCTGATTTGGACCGAGGATTGGCTGACCGTCTAATCCGACTTTCGGCGTTTCAACGATGATGTTTTCCAAACCGAAGCGGATGTTTTTATAAACGGTCATGTGTGGCCACAAAGCGTAGTTCTGGAACAAGAAGCCGACATCACGTTTCGCTGGGCTTAAGTTGATGCCGTTTTCAGAATCGAAGACGACTTTGTCACCGATGGTGATTCTGCCGCTGGTAGGGGTTTCTAAGCCGGCGATCATACGGAGGGTAGTGGTCTTACCGCAGCCAGAAGGGCCAAGAAGAGTAATGAATTCATGGTCTTCAATGGTGAAGTTAAGATCTTTGGCGCCGTAGAAATCGCCCCAGCGTTTTGTTACGTGTTCTAATACAATCTTTGGCATGTGATTATCCTCCAATGCCTTTATCAATGGATGCACCGGTGACTTTGTTGACGAAGAGGTTGATTCCGACGACAAGGACAACGAGCAATAGGTTACCGGCGTTGGCCAGTTGGTCTGCGCCGTTGGTCTGCAAGAAGCCGATCATGTTGGTTGCCAACGTGAAGTTGGAGGTAACCAAGGTGAACAGGGTGAACTCACGCATACAGGAGATGAATGGGAGCAAGTAACCCGAGATGAAGCTCGACTTCTGAATTGGGAAGATGATGCGAAGCATGCGTTTCCACCATGGAGCGCCCACGATGATCGCCGCTTCTTCGATTTCGCCAGAGAGCTGTAACATCGCGTTCGTGCCGCTTCTGGATGCAAACGGAATGAACTTGATGCCGCCGACGATGATACAAATGGCTACCGCTGACCATTCGCTGCCAGTGGTGGTCCAGTCTAACTTGGAGAACGCTGGTTGCTTGATCAATGCTAAGAAGACGGAGCCAAAGCACAAAGCCGGGATCAAATAAGGCAAGAAGGCAATGGAACCGACGTAGTTGGCAATCTTGCCACGTCTATTTCTGCTGACCGCGTAACCGATAAGGATACCAAACGTTCCGCAAATCAAGGCAACGATGATGGAAGTGAGGATACTTCTGCCAAACGACGCCAAGATCGCCTTATTGAAGAAGATACCGGTCTGTGTGCCGATACGGGTTTCTAGGTATGGGTCATTAACGACTGAATCGCGAGAGAACCAGAAGATCATTGATGCGGTTTCTGGTTTACCAGGGGTTCTTTCCAAAGATTCAAGCGCGAAGGAGATCAATGGGAAGATCGCGAAGAACGCGACGATGATAATGATGACCACGGCGATAACCCATTTGGCTACTTTGCCGAGATTAATCTTGGTGATTTGGCCGGATTTTCCGGAAACGGTGGTGAAACTTCTTCTGGATTTGGTGAACCAGTTATTCACCGTCAAGATGATAATGGAGAATATCATCAATAATGTCGAAGTGACATATCCTTCACCAGTCTTGCCTGCGACAAGAGATGCACGCATGGTGATGGAGATGGACTGGAAGGAGCTATTCGCATTTAAGTAGAATGGGACGGTATAGCTGGAGATGGAGCCTGCAAAGACCAACAAAATGGTAGAAATGATGGCTGGCGCAACGATTGGAAGGGTGATCCTTCTGAGGATTTTGAAGCGCGAGGCTTTCAAAATCGTTGCCGCTTCTTCGAGGTTTGCATCCATGTTGCGGAGAATACCGCCGATGAGGATGTAGGCAAACGGAGCGTAGTGCAAACCCATAACGAACGCGGTTGGCCAGAAGCCCCAAACGAGCCATTCTGGCGCATAAACGTGGAACATGGATTGCAACATACCGATGCCGCCGCCAGTCGCATGCTCATTTTTGAAGAAGTTAATCCAGAAGATAGCCAGCGACCACGAAGGCATGATGTAGGGGAAGACGAAGACAGTAGAGATGAATTTCTTAAATGGCATATTGGTTCTAGAAACCAAGAACGCCATTCCGCCGCCGCCAATGATCGCGATGCCGCAAGCAATTAAAGACATCAATGCGGAACGACCAAGCGGTGTCCAGAAGTACTTTCCTGAATATGTCGCTACGCCTTTGTTGAAGAGAAGGTAAGGCCAATGGAGGATGGTGAGATCACCACGCTTCAAGGTAACCCCGAACTCTTCAAACATTGCTTTGGCTTCACCTGACGTGTGAATGGTCAAGGAATTGAGAACCATTCGAACCAAAGGATAAATGATGGCGAGAGAAAGAAAGATGGCAAACAAGACAGCAATCAAGTTTGCCGGGCGGGAGAAATACTGACCAATACTGTTTCCGATTTTTTTCATACGGCGCCCAAACGTCGGACGTTGGGCTACCATTGTGCTATCAGACATTGTTTTCTCCTAAATAAAGCGCAAGCGGGAGAGGTATGATGGCCTCTCCCGCGAAATTGAGGATGTGGATTTAGCGATTAGGCGGCGATGAGAGCAAGGATGGCGTTGACAGTGCGGAAGGAAGCGTTCTTGAGATACTCGTAGTTCTCGTTGATTTCCTTGGCAATGTGGACTTCCTTGGTCCAGTCGCCTTTGGCATAACGGAAGTCTTCGGAAGCGGTGCCTGGGTAGTAGTAGCCATATTGGTTGGCTGGGTTGCCTTTGGCATCCGGATTCTTGGCGTTGTAGATCGCCTTGGTGTAGGTGTCTTCTAACAACATCGTGCGAGCGAATAAGCAGGCTGTGTATGGGAATTGCGCGTTGTTGATGACTTCGGAATCCATGCAATACATGAAGCCGTTGAATCCTTCGATTTCCCAATCCCACTTAACGGTGCCCATTGCGTTGACTTCGAATTCAGATGGGTAGGTGTATTCAACACCGCCGCAGGTGACTTTGTATTCTTTGGCTTCGATGGTGCCGTTGTTGTCGAGGTCGACATCATACTTTTTGCCGACTGCGTCTTTCATCTTGGCGAACGCGCCATAGTAGACATAGCCATCTTGCCAGCCTTCTTTGAGCTGGGTTTCTTTCATCGCGGTGCCATCGGATGGGTGATAGTAGGAGATATTCTTGACGAATTCGGTGACCCATTTCCAGCCGATGCTGGTGTATTTGTCGTCGCCAGCATATTCCTTGCCATAATATTTCTTATAAGCGTCGGCGATTCTCTGCTCGTTTTCTGGTGCAAGAGCGGAAACGAGGAAGGACATGTTGATCTGCTCGGTGGCTGGGTTCTGGAAGGAGACTTTGCTGAGGTGATCGGGATC
>ONWJ01000181.1 GCA_900321535.1 uncultured Erysipelotrichaceae bacterium | reverse complement strand
TCCATGGCAACAATTATCGTGTAGTTTTGATGATTTTCCTATAGGAAAGTGCGTTTCCGCTTAAAAAAGCCTTTCTTTTAGAAAAGAATGGGGTTCTGCAGGGAATTTCAAAAAACACTGCAAATCTCAAAGATTTTGTTTTTTATACCTGTCACATGAAAGACAGCCAAAAGAATTACGCCAATATAAAAGCTCCGCGAAATCGCGGAGCATTTTGTTTAGAAGGACGTTATTCCTCAATGTGGAGTTCACCGTCAGCGATGATCCTGCCGGACTTTCTATCGTAGAGAAGAATCTTCTTGCTCTCGAATTCAATCTCGGTCTTCCCGCCCATCTTGTAGTCGACATCGCCATAGCTGACGCCGGTGAGGACGAAGTCCCCGACCGTGACTTTGACGGTTGTCTCCATACCAGTAGGAAGGGTGGAATAGATTTCGGCTGGGATGCCTTTCTTCGCGCCGATCTTGATGTATTCAGGACGGACACCGATGATAAGGGTATCATCTGGAACATCATGTTCTTCTTCGGCCTCGATGTCGCCACCAATCATATGGATATGATAATTGAAGCGACGGTCGGCATTGTCTTTTTCGACATAGCCACGCTGCTTCTTGGCTTCTGCAAGCGCGGCTTCATCCGCGGCGATACGCGCATCACGTTCTTTGAAGAACGCAGCGAGGTCGACGTCTTGATTTGGGGTAAAGACGCACTTCCTGCCACCTAACACCTCAAGGACGATTTCCTTGCCCTTTTGAGTCGGTTTCGCTTCGATGAAGTTGATCGATGGGGAACCGATGAAGTCGGCGACGAAGAGGTTATTTGGTCTCTTATAGATATCAAGAGGTGGCTCGTATTGCTGGAGGACGCCGTTATTGATCAAACAGACACGGGTCGCCAAAGTCATGGCTTCCTGTTGGTCATGGGTGACGTAAACGAAGGTTGAACCAGTATCGAGATGGAGACGTTTCAACTCAGAACGCATCTCAAGACGGAGTTTGGCGTCCAAGTTAGAAAGCGGCTCGTCCATGAAGATGACCTTTGGTCCAGGAGCAAGGGTACGCGCGATCGCGACACGCTGCTGCTGACCACCGGAGAGCTCAGAAGGATAACGGTCCATGAATTCGCCGATGTGAACGATACGCGCAACATGACGGACTCTTAAATCGATTTCCTCTTTGTCGAGCTTACGGAACTTGGTCATGACGTTGCCTTCGGCATCGACATACTCGCCGTTATCATTGATTTGCTGACCTTTTGCAGCCAACGCAGCTTTGAAGGATTCGGCTTTGTCGAGGTATTCTTTGCTCTTAGCTTCAGCCAGGGCTTTGCATTCTTCGTCGCTCTTTTCATAGAAACGAAGTTCGAAAAGTTCCTTGGCAGAAGACATGGAGATCTTGAAGCCATCGATCAGGAAGAGATAGGCTTTGTCTTTATCGACTTTGCCTTTCTTATCGACGGCATAACCCAAGAATTTCTTGATGTCGACGACGTTAAGAACCGCCTTAGAAAGTGCGCGATATTTCAAATAATCGCTGCAAATCAAAGGCATTTCGTCACGAAGTTCCTGCAAACCGAAGGTGATGTTCTTATAAACCGTCATATGCGGCCAAAGAGCATAGTTCTGGAATAAGAAGCCAACGTGACGGTTGGCGGCGGAGATGTTGATGCCTTCTTCGGAATCGAAGACAACGCGATCGCCGATGGTGATTTTGCCTGACGTCGGGGTCTCTAAGCCGGCAATCATGCGGAGGGTGGTCGTCTTACCGCAGCCAGAAGGGCCGAGCAAGGTAACGAACTCGTTGTCCGCAAGTTCCATTGAGAGATCATCGACGCCGAAGAATCCACCCCAGCGCTTAGTGACATGTTCTAATGTGATTTTTGGCATAAATTACTTTGAGGAACCTCCGATTCCTTTGTCCATGGACGCTCCAGTGAGAGCGTTGACAAGATAGTTGGCACCCAGAATGATGACGATGAGCAAGAAGTTTGCAGCGTTCTCCAACGCGGCGACGCCGGTATCTTCAAGCATGAACATGAAACGGGTGAGGATGGAATAGTCGCTGCCGAGGAAGACGAACAAGTCGAGTTCTCTCATACAGGAGATAAACGGCAGCAAGAAGCCAGAGATGAAGGCCGCTTTCTGAATCGGGAAGATGATGTGGGTCATGCGCTTCACCCATGGGATGTGCTGAATGACGCCGGCCTCTTCGATTTCCTCGGAAAGCTGAAGCATCGCATTGAGAGATGTTCTCGATGCGAATGGGATATATTTGATGACGCCCACCACTACCATGATGATGAAGATGCCAACGGTCTGAGAAGTCGCTGGAACACCCATTCTGGTGGCTAACATCATGAAGATAAGGGATAAGGCGACAGACGGCATCAAGTATGGGAAGAACGCGATATTGTTGACCGCAACGCCCAAGAAGGATTTTCTTCTTCTAGAGACGGCGTAACCGATCAATAAGCCGCATAAACCGGCGAAGAAGCCGCAGCATAACGATAATCCTACCGAGCCGCCGAGGGCTTCCCAGACGCGTCGTTCATGGAAGATGCCAACGTAGCCTGCAGAGGCGTTACCGATTGGCTCAGTGGAAATCCAAGCCTTGAAGGATAATCCGCCTGAGAAGTCGCCAGAGTTGGGCAACAAGGACTCCAAGAAGAAGGAGACCATCGGGCCGATGCAAACGAATAAGGTAACGATGACAATGAGAACACCGATAATCCATTTGCCGACTTTTCCAAGATTTCTCTTGCTAATCTGGCCTGATTTACCAGTGACGGTCGTGAACTGCTTTCTCGAACCGGTCTGTATCTGGTTCAAGACCAACATGACCACGCCGATGAGAAT
>ONWJ01000170.1 GCA_900321535.1 uncultured Erysipelotrichaceae bacterium | reverse complement strand
CAAGATATAGCCCTGAAATAATAAATGGGAGATAACCTAAGACACCACGGTAGAAGGTATTGGAATCCGTGTGGAAACCAAAGATAAGGCCGGTCCAAATGGAAATCACACAGAGAATCGTGAAAACCGCAGCAGGAATGAAGACATACCACTTCGCTCTTAGGAAGCCAAAGGCGATCATCGCCATTAACCAGCTTGGAATCGCATATTTCACAGCCGAAAGAATGCTTCTCCAAATCGTAAAATGCGCCAAAGAAGCAGTATAGACTTCGATATAGTCAGCAACCGATAAAACTAAAATCAAAGCCGCTGCGATTAACATGACTTTGATTTCTTTTTTATTGAATTGTACGGTAGTGATCGCCATGACCACCATAGCGATGAGGACAAGGACCAAGGCCCAGTTGATTTGAAGGTATTGATAGAAAGACATATGGCTCCCTTAAACAATTATAAGATGGAAATGGCATCTGCATGGAGAGGGGAAATGATAAAAAATCGATTTTTATTTCCCGTGCTCGCAAATCTCTTTTTCTACTTTGGATTATTTAGGAATTAAAGGGCTGCTGTGGCATAATCTTGGGCGGAGGTTTCCATGGAAAGCAATTTCATACTTCAAACGCATGACTTATGCAAAACCTACGCTGGAGTCGATGCCGTCTGCAACGTAAACATGCATATCGAAAAAGGCGATATTTATGGATTCGTCGGTGAAAACGGGGCTGGAAAGACCACGATCATCCGCTTGATCACTGGGTTGGCAAGGCCGACGAAAGGCAGCTTCGAGCTTTTCGGCGTTCCCAATACCGATCCTAAAATCGGACAAGCCAAAAGCAAAACCGGGGGAATCGTTGAAGCGGTCTCTCTAAGCAAGACGATGACTGCAATGGAGAACTTAAAACTTCAGTGTCGCATCTGCGGGATTAAAAAGACTGACGAAGAGCTTACCGCCTTGCTAGAGAAAGTCGGACTAGACACCAAAGCAATCGCGAAGAAGAAAGCCGGGCAATTCTCTTTGGGTATGCGTCAACGCTTAGGCATTGCAACCGCACTCCTTTCAAAACCAGAATTCATTCTTTTGGATGAACCGATGAACGGGCTAGACCCACAGGGTTTCATCGACATGAGAGAAACCATTCTCCGCCTCCATTCTGAAGGCGTCACGTTCTTGATTTCTAGCCACATCCTTTCCGAGCTAGAGAAAATCTGCAACAAGGTCGGATTCATCTCTCACGGCAAACTTCTAGAAGAATTAAGCATGGAAGAATTGCATCATAAATCTCGCAGAAAACTCGTCATTTCTTCTGCAAATAAGCAGGAACTGAAGAGTTTTTTAGAAAAACAGTTTTCAAATAGCAGCATTGAAGAGGAAAATAACGACCTTGTTCTTTACAATGAATTTGATGTGAATGAAGTCATGAAGGCGCTTGTGAAAAACGGGATCGTCATTGACTCCATCAACGTCATTGAAGAAAGCATCGAAGACTATTACGCCTCGCTTATGATTAAGGAGATGAAACGATGAGACGCCTTTTAGATGCGGACTTCTATTGTCTCCGCAAAAGCAAATTGTCATTAGTGATGCTCATCATCGCGGTGACGATACCTTTATTTGTCGTATTGGTTTATGTTGGCCTTCGCTTCATGGCGGAACAGACTGCCGAAGAAGGGATGCCCCCTATTGGAGGTCTATTCTCTGTTAGAGGAATCCTTTCGGGTGTGTTTTCATTAACCGGCAACATTGGAATTATCTTCCCCATCTTCGCCGGTATCATCATCGGAGCGGATATGACCAACGGAACTTTGAGAAACAAAGTGATCATCGGCCATTCAAAAGCCAAGATTTACTTCTCACACCTTATCGTCACCATCGTCTTCGGTATCGTGACCGTCACTTTGTATGCCTTGGTTACACTTGGCTTTGCCTTGGTGTTCTTTAAATATGGGGTGGAATTAACTCCAGAAGAAGTGAAAAACCTCGTCTACTTCTTCGTTACGGGATTGCTATCCTATGTTTTCCTTTCTTCCGTCATCAATGCCTTTGCCCTTATCTTTAAGACCCCTGCTCCTACCATTCTTATCTCTGTTCTTATTGGAATGGGATTTGGTTTGATTTCTTCTTTGATATCCTTGATTGATTATTCTTCTTTCAAGTATCTCGTCTATCTCATTCCGACGTTTGCTAATGGCCAATTCCAAGCGGGCATCTCAGATGTGATCTTCATCGAAGGCATCATTTCCTTAATTGTTTTCTCCCTCGCTTTCATCTTTGTTGGGCTCGGTTTGTTCGTCAAAAAAGACATTAAATAAAGCAAAACACCCCTTTCGTCCCTAGGTATGTAACCTGGTTCGGGCGGGGTGTTTTGTTTTATGTTGAACTAAAAGTCTTTATTCTCCGGAGATATCGTCCAAAGCATAGAAGGTAATATAGGTACCAGCATCGTCAATTTCTACATCGACTTCAATGCCATCGTTTTCATTGATGCATTCATACCCATATTCAGGATCGGCTTCGTCGGGGATTTCAAACCCTTCGCTAGTGAGATTTGCAAAGAGCTGTTCTGAGATATCCGCATCGTATTCAACACGGAAAAGTGGGCTGCACCAATAATCGTCTTCCAAAAAGAAATCTAATTCATACTCAACGTAAGCAATATCATCTTCAGGGATGCCAGTAAGTCCTGGAGCATAGTTAATATTAATGCCGCGGACAGCGAAGAAATTGATAACGAGCTCTACTACCGTTTCGCCTTCGAGCTCTTCTTCCTCTCCAGGTACTTCTGGGGTATCAAGAAGATCAGCGCAGGTGATAATCATCGACTTGATACGACGTTGGCCAGAGGTGACAGTAAATTCAATTTTATCTTTGGCTTCACCAGTCCAAGTATCAACCAAGGAGGAAGAGTCGGAATCGATTGAACCGCTGTCGGCAGAGAAAACACCTGTTTTTTCGCTCAAAATGAACTCAACCTTAGTGATTCCGATGCCTTCAACCGTAAGCTTGTTGTTGGCGTAGAAACGGAGGTCTTCCCCGTTACTATAATATTTTGGTTCGTTAGACCCACTTCCTTTGGCCATGGAGAGTTTGACGCCGCCAAGAGCCAAGTTAGCCGGCATTTCGCCGTCATTGTAAATGTTTTTGAAAACCAAAGTAACTTCGTACGGTTCTTCTTCCTCAGAGCCAGCTTCCGAGCTGCCCGCTGGATCGCTCCCTTCTCCAGGAATGCTTTCTTCAACCGGAACGCTTCCTTCGGCAGGGACACTTCCCTCAGTTTGGGCGCTGGTGGTCTCTGGAATGCTAGCTTCCCCTCCTTGGCTTCCTTCTGCAGGCTGGCTTTGCTGAGATGGGACACTCGTGGTCGCCGGGGTGCTAGTTCCTGCTTCTTGGCTGCTAGCAGCTGCAGGTTGGCTTTCTTCCTTAGCAGAGGAATTAGAAACAGCCCCTCCACTGCTTTGGGAGCCTTGGCTAATGACCGAGGTTCCAGCGGAGGCGTCAGAAGTAGTCGACGCAGGTTGGTTGTTGTTGCAAGCAGCAAGAGGCAACGCTGCAAATGCAAGAGTCAGAAGTAGTTTTGCTTTCATAGTTTGGTTCCTTTTATTCTCACGATTGATTACGATACGACCGTATGTCGTTTTTGCAAGATGTTTTCATAGAAAACAGGCAGTTGGATAACCAAACTGCCTGTTTTGTCGTTATTGCTAGTCTTTGTACTTCTCGGGGTTATATTTCACAAACGGGAAATATTTGGAGACGTGTTTGCAGTACAAGGGGTATTCAGGATATTTGGAAGAGGAGACGCTTTCCCCGAACATCGAGCTTCCTAAGAACAAGAAGATGAGGAAGAGAGGCCCAATCATCGTCCAGTTGAAGATACCATATTGAGCAGCTCCTGCTCCTAAGCAGAAGAAATAGAGGCAAAGCCAGAATCCTTGTTCCCCTAAATAGTTAGGATGACGGGCATAGGCCCATAAACCGGTGGTGTTGAATCCTTTGTTATATGGAGCGGGGAGTTCTTCTAAGGTTTTTCCTTCGGCGAGGAGTTTCTTCTTCGTCGTATGGAAGGACATTTGCTGTTCGTCAGCCGCGGTTTCAATGAGCAAGAAACCGGTAGAAGTAATGATCGCGACATAATCCCAAGCGCCTAATGGATCGTTGCTTCCAATGCAAGCAAGGGCCGGCAAGCAGATTGCCAAAACGAGAGCGTTTTGATAAATGGAGATGAAGAAGAGATTGAATAAAGCCCAAACCGGTCTTTTGCCAAGAACCTTTTTCTGGCGGAGCACTTGCCAGCGATAGTCTTCTTCGCCTTGCCAGAACTTCAAACGATAAGCGCCTTTTCTACCGAAGTTGATCGTCAAGCGGATTCCCCAAAGGGTGACAAGAAGCGCATAAATCACAAGGCGGGGATTCATGTTGCCTTTGGCAGCGATAATCCACACATAAGCGATCGGGAGGATGCTCCAAAGCTTATCCATTTGAGAGTTATTGCGTGTGAGTTCTCCAATCACGAAGCAATATAAGGCAGCGCAGCCGCAGACGATAACCAAGATGATGAGCGTCTCTTTTTGCGTGTCGTTTAGTATCGGCGGAGCGAAAACAAAGCCTAATATCGAAAGCGTGATTACAACGACGCTAGTGATGATAGTTCCAATATATTTCCTCATAAAATAACCCTTCAAAAACAGCAGGAAAGATTCTAGGGGAAACACACTTTTATTTCAATGAAGAATTCATTGATATGACCTTTTCTAAAATCAAAATATGGGGTTTTTGTTGGGGATTTTCACTTTTAGCAGTCGATGTTGCGATAATAATCTTCTAGTTTTTCTCTAGCCGCT
>ONWJ01000258.1 GCA_900321535.1 uncultured Erysipelotrichaceae bacterium | reverse complement strand
CAATCGAGATTTTTAATTCCAATCCGATGATGGAAGAAAGAACGAAAAAGCACATGAATCCAAATAGGATGGGAATGATGCGCTTTCTCTTATCGAGAAAAGAGGATCATTTGCTGCGGTTTTTCATAAACGAAAACTATATTAATTTCAAATAAATAAGAAACAACTTTAAGTCGTAAAAATGCTATAATCAACCGGAATAAAATATGGAAAAAATGAGGAACCATTATGGCATATATTATCGATTTGCTTGAACAATACACTAAAGAAACCCCCAATACCGCGATACTATTCGACGAAGTCCATAAGAAGATGACTTATTCTGATCTCGACGATATGTCCGGTCGTTTATATGGATATCTAAAGGAAAAAGGCATCGGAAAAGAGGATTTCGTCCTCATCGATTTGCCTCGCGGCGTTCTTCCAATCGTCGCGATGGTCGGCATTTGGAAAGCCGGCGCCGCCTGGGCACTTGTTGAAGATACTTATGCCCCAGACCGCATCGACTATATCCGTAATGACTGCGGTTGCAAGTTGGAATTATCCGCTAGCAACTGGGATACCATCATGGGACACCCATATCTAGCTGGCCATGAGCCACTTGATAACCACGCTGCCGCCTACGCCATCTATACTTCCGGCACAACCGGCAAGCCCAAAGGCGTTTTGCATGAATACGGCAACCTCGAACGCGCGATCGCTTCTATTTCCATCGATGGAAAGGCACCTTTTGATGGACGCGATAGCTTAGCGTTGCTTGCGCCATTAAACTTCGTGGCCTCGGTCATCGTCGTCTTATGCGCGCTTGCTGTCCACGGCGGTCGCGCATATATCGTTAGCTACGAGACCATCAAAAACCCAACCGCGTTGAAGTTATTCTTCTTCACCAAGAAGATTTCCATCACTTTCTTGACCCCATCTTATGTCCGCATGCTTGGCAATAACACCGGTCCATTCCTCCGCATGCTCTTCGTCGGAAGCGAGCCTGCCAATAACGTCTACAATCCAAAACTCGATCTCATCAATATCTATGCTTGCTCCGAATCTGGTTTTGCGGTTGGCTTCTTCAAGATTGATAAATCCTATGAGACCTGCCCAATCGGCCAGCCTCATGTCCCAACCAAAATCGACCTCATCAAGGAAGATGGTAGCCTAGCAAAAGACGGGGAAACTGGCGAACTTTGCTTTGAAAACCCCTATGTTCGCGGCTATATCAATCTGCCAGAAGAAACCAAAAAAGCCTTCGTTAACGGCGTCTACCATACCGGCGACTTGGCTAGGAAAAACGAAAATGGGGACTATATCCTTTTAGGCCGTAATAACGACATGATCAAAATCAACGGCAACCGCATCGAGCCAGCCGAAATCGAAGCCGCGACCAAAGAGGTTCTCGGCGTCAGCTGGGCTGCGGCAAGAGGCTTTGAAGATAACGGCAAATCCTTCCTCTCCGTCTACTATAAAGATGATGTCACCTTCAATGCCGAAGAGGTGAGAGCGGCGATGCTGAAACGTTTGCCATATTACATGGTCCCGTCTTTCTTCGTGAAAGTGGATAAAATCCCGCTTAAAGCAAACGGCAAATTAGACCGTAACGCTCTACCCAAACCGGATACTTCCTCTTTCAAGAGCAAATACGTTGCTCCGACAAACGAAGTCGAAACCGCGCTTTGCAACGCGATGCAAACCATTCTAAAAGCCGATCAAATCGGTATCGATGACGATTTCTATGAACTCGGCGGCGATTCGCTTGGCTCCATCGAACTCATCACCTCGGCCGGACTTACTGGGCTCAACGCGAACATGATTTTCCGCGGCAGAACCCCGAAGAAAATCGCTGAACTCTATCAAGAATACATCGAGAAGAACGGTGGAGAAGATCCCGATGCCTTGAATCAGGAGTCGATGAAGAAAGAGCATCCTCTTACCACTGAGCAGCTCTACATGGTCGATTATCAGCTTTTCACCCCGAAATCGACGATGTACAACCTCTTCAGCATGCTTCGCTTTGATAAGGAAGCCTTTGATATCAACCAGATGGTGGAGGCTCTTAACGTCGTCATCAAGAACCATCCTTCCTTATTGACCACCCTTCATTTCAATGAAGACGGCGGTATCGTCCAAAAATATACCCCTGAGATCTTTGAGCCAGTGACCATTGAAAAGACCACCGAATTCGAGTTTGAGACCCTCAAAGACTCGTTGGTGGCTCCATTTAGAATCATCAATGGCAGACTTTATCGTTGCCGCGTCTTCGAGACCGAGAAAGCTGGCTATGTCTTCTTCGATGTCCATCACACCGTCTTCGATGGCACGTCGATGAAAGTCTTCATGCACAATGTCGGCAAAGTCTTCGCTGGATTAGAGCCAGACCCAGACTATTACTACTTGATGCTTCAACGAAGAGAAGACGTGATCAAATCGGACTTCTACCGCGAATCCAAGCATTATTTCGAGCAGCTTTTCGATGGCGT
>ONWJ01000178.1 GCA_900321535.1 uncultured Erysipelotrichaceae bacterium | reverse complement strand
TGTCAGCGACGATTTCAGGAGCCCAGCCATCTAGATCGCGGGAGAAGGAGAAATCTTTGACAAGGGTCTTCTCGCCCAAAGCTTCGGTGACGACGAGTTCAGAGAATTCGGTGGTCTCGTTGCCGGCTTTGTCTTTGACGGTGTAAGAAACGTCATAGGTGCCTTCGTCTTCTTTGCTGAACTGGGCAACGCCATTGGTGATGACGATGCTCTTCGCTGGCATGAGCGCGACGACGATCTTATCGGTGAGGTTGCCATCCACATCGTCCACTGCGGTAACGCCTTCAAGCAAGTTGATGCTTTCGCCAGCTTGGCAGGTAAGGGATTGCTTGACGCCGGAGATGATTGGGGCTTCGGTGTCGCCAGTCGCGGCCGAGGTTCCAGCTGGGGCGCTGGTTGTCGCCGGGGTGCTGGTTGTGGCTGGTTGAGATGTGCCTTGAGCAGAAGATTGTCCAGGGTTCGATGGGGAGTTCCCTCCGCAAGATGCTAAAAGCATCGCGGTGGAAAGTAACAGTAAGGCTTGAACACGTTTGTTTTTCATTGGTTTCCTCCTTTGTTCTAAGCTTAAATTGGTTTTTTATTCATCTGGAACGTCCATGTTCTCAGGTTCTTTGATCTCGCTGATTGGTACTTTTCTAGCTTTCGCCATCAGCTTTTTAATGGCCCTTCTTGCCGCTAAGTTATCGATCAAGGCGAGGAAGTAGAGCCCGGCGCCGCTGATATAGGGGAAGAATGAGAAGGCGACGCAGTAACCGATGGTGACGATATAGGCAATCAGCAGGAACCACCAACAGCCATAAATCAACGTGATGCAGTTGAACAGCAATTGGGGCAACGTCACCTTCATGCGGATGATAATCATCGGCGCGTTGGTGATGAGGATGATGCACAAGATCAAGAGGACGTAGCAGATCAAGGTGAGGAAGTCATGCCCTGGCCAAACCGAATTGAAGTAGACGATTTCAACCACTGCTAAGATAAGCACGATGCCCCAGAGCAAGGAGAACTTGAGTAGGATTTTCCAGTTCTCCGGAAAGATGTTGAAGATGTTGGCAAGGCGTCTGTCATCCACTTTGTAAAGGAAGTAGTTATGGACGCCTGTGAGGATGAAAGGGAATGGGAAGACGAGGACAAGCGACAAAGTCAGTAGGATGGTGATGGCCAAGAAGTCGAAGACGATCGTACCGACTTTCTGAAAGAGATTGACTCGGCGCATCCTTTATATTCCTTATTGACCGGCTTTGAAACGATTGTAACCAGTCTGGTTGACGTTGCGGATTTTCTCCATGCCGGCCTTTTCAAGGTCGCCTTGGAACTTATTCCAATCGGCGTCGGAGACTTCATTTCCGGCAAGGATCCATTTGGTATAGGTGGAAGCAATCAAATCGGAGAAGCCTTGTTCGTATTTGGCGAGTTCGTTGATCTCTTCCAGTGAATAGGAGATGTTGGGGAAGCTTCTAAGCCCTTGAATGGTGAATGGCTTCTCGTATTTCTCAAGGCGTTCAAGTCTCAAGACCGCACGAGGTTCCATGTTGACGTAGTGGTCCCACTCATTCTTGGTGAGGCAGAGGGCGCCCATCGGAGCGTTTTTCAAACGGAGTTCATCGACGGTTTTGCCTTCTGGGACCGGAGCGGTGACGAGTTTGTTGTTCTCATCGAGTTTTTCTTCGAAGACGATGCCGATTGGGCCGTAGTTCAATTGAGCGGAGGTGTATGGTTCGTAGAAGCGATCGAAGTAAGAGAGAAGGATTTCTTTGTTGACGGTCTTGTTGAAGACGACGATTTCGCCCTTTTCGACTTCGAGCTCATTGGAGATACCGACATATTGCTTGTTGGTTTCATCATCGATGAGCGGTTCCATGACGATGTAGTTCTCTTGTTGTTCTGGACTGATGACGGTTTCCATTTCCCACCAATAGAAGCAACCAAGTCTTTCATTTCCCCTGCTATCGACTTTGCCTTTGGCGAGGAATCTGTCTTGGCCGTCTTCGAAGGCGGCGGTTTCGATCAAGCCTTCTTTGACCCAGGTCGCGATTTCAGAAACGGCTTTTCTCCATTTCGGGTCTTGGACGGTGAAGGTGACGTTCTCATCTTTGAGAATCTTATGGGAAGTGTTCTCTGGGACGCCGAAGCTGGCGATGAGGTCGGATTCGTTGCCCTGCCAGTTGCCGGAGACGAAGGACATTGGGATTTCGTCGCTGGTGGAGCCATCGCCATTCATGTCGTTGGCTTTGAATTTGGAGAGGATTTCGCGAAGCTGGGAACGATACAGTTTGAATCCATCCTTCAAATCGGCTTTATCGATGTTGAAGCTAAGTTCGTGGTTATCGACTAATTTGCCAACCCATTCCTTATTGATGAAAAGGAGGTTTGGATACGCTTTAAGTCCCATCTCTTCAACGCGTGGAAGAGAATAGATGTGGCCGTCAGGAGCGCTTAACGCGGCTTTGATGTCAGGACGGGCGGTGAGGATGCGACGCATATTCGGCATGTAGTCGAGATATTGGTCGATGGCCGCGATGGTCTTGCGGTTGCTGCCATACTGGACAAGCTCTTTGTTGGTGAAGCCAGCGTGATAGAGGGCATCTGGGAGATTGCGGGTGTCGGCGAGGATCAACTGCTTTTGGGTTTGATATTGAGACTCAGAAAGATTGGTGTAGTTGACGACGACGTTGGTTTGCTTCTCCAAGTTTTGGAAGACCAGCATTTGGTTGTAATCAAGGGCCAATGAGTTCTTCGGCGCGGTGACGTTGAAGCTGAAGGCGCCTTTTTCAGGAACGATTGGTTTATCTGGGTCGGAGAAGTTTAATCCGGCATCGGATAAATTAGTGGTAGCTGGGGCAGGTCTGTTGCCACCGCCGCCGCAAGAAGCGAGCAACATAGCGGGCAACATGGTGAATAAGACTTTGCGATTCATAGATGTTTTTCCTCCCTGAGTGATTATTTGAATGAACCAACCAAGAAACCTTGGTCAAAGTATTTCTGAAT
>ONWJ01000180.1 GCA_900321535.1 uncultured Erysipelotrichaceae bacterium | reverse complement strand
GCATATCCATGAGACAAAAACACCTTGGTCGGAACGCAGGTATAGCCCCCTTGGGTCAAAGATCTTGCTAACTTATCAATTTCTCGACGAGTCAAAAGGAGCTTACGGTCTCGAAGCGGATTGACGTTATAAATCGTCCCTTCCTTATAGGGAGAGATGTGCATGTTCACGATAAAGGCCTCACCGCCTTTGACGATGATGTAGGAATCGGAAAGAGAAGCATTTCTCGCTCGAAGGGATTTGATTTCCGTTCCGGTTAAAACGATGCCGGCGGTGACGAAATCAGACAAGAAATACAAAAACCTCGCCTTGCGGTTCTCAAGTAATGTTGATGGAGGTGACTTCTTAGACATAGGTTCTTTTTCCGCCTGCGGGGCATTATACCAAGAACAGGGAACATTTACCCGATTTTCTCAATGCCGATGGTCGCACCGCTTTCGTCAATCGCGTCAATAAAAACGCGATACGGGAAATCTTCGCCATTATTCATGGCTTTGTAATTGGAGAAGGAATCTGAATAACGATTGATGTCGAAATAGTCCCCTGCATGGAACAAGTTCGCGTCTGATGCGATTCCCCCTGTTTCAAAGGAGTTCTTTCGATCGGATTCTATCATGTGGATTAATGAGAAATTAGAATCTGTTGGGGCGCTTTTTCTAGCATTGTTGCTTGCGGCGATGAGGTAATTCGAGTCCGGTTTTTTGCCAATATCTTCAAGAGAAGAAATGTACTCCGCAGACTCATAACTACCGCTAGTGCCAATCATTTTGCATTCCATGATGCGCGCATCAACATGGAAAATGCGGACGCCTGGTTCTTGATATCCTAGTGGTCTAGACCAATTTAATTGGTGCTTGCTATCAAGTTCGTTCAAACCGGTCGGAGTGTAGAGCTCAATCAGGATATATTCATCATATGGGGTACCGTTCCAATTTTCGGTTGGCAAAAGAATGAAGTCGCCTGTTTCCTCAAATGAGCCGATGGTGATATCGACGCTATCTCTAACGACATAGGGATCAACCCAACCAAGCACCATCTTGGAATAGCAATTGTGGTCCAGGATATTCATATCCATCATATCGAGGCCACCTAAAGGTGAGAAGGATGAGTCGCTCGGATAATAATCGTCTAATCCAAGCATATGACCCGATTCATGGATATAAGTATGCGGATCGACCGCACCAGGATGCCGCCAAACATAGTTGCTGTCATACATGAAATGATTAGACGTCCAGAAATAAACGGAAACACCCGGCTTATCAACGTCTTGCTTGAGAATATCCAAATTGGGAAGTCCGCTGCCAATCAAACCAGCCCAAGAGGTATATGCCCAATAATAATGAATCTTATCGAATTCAAACCTTCCGGTAACATAGTCAGGGCAAGCATAGACTGCGATGATGCCGTCAAGGAACCCATCATGGTCCCCATCATATTGTTTTAAAGCATCCACGCCGTGGAGATCTATAAACTGGTTATAAGCATTCTGGATAAGATATAGGCCATAATCGGCGCGGGAACCATCGCCTGGACCATAGTAGTTATAAACGCCTTCTGGGGTGAGCGGTTTGTTTTTATCATCTTTTGCAAGATAAGGTTCTGCGACGTCATACGAAATCTTCAATGAACCATATGAGCTCTTTTCGTAGAAAGAGGAAAGCGACTCCCAATAAAGCGTATCTTCAGGTCCTTTGCCATTTAATACAGCATCGATCTTTTTTAGTTCTTCCGAGTCATAGGAATACCCGTCGAATTCAATGGGTAATACCAAGCAACGTTGTTCGCCCGTTGAAGGGAATGCTGACCTATCGTTATAAGAGAGGAGTTCTCTTACAGGCATAAAATCGAGTTTGGTTTTCTTAGGTAGAAGATCTTCAGACGATTCTTCCACTTCACTGCTTTCAAAAACGCTCGATTCCTCTGAAGAGGACGAGGAGGAAGAAGAGGAGGAGGCTGAAGAAAAAACCGAGGATTCAATAGGATTTGTGCCTCCTGTACATCCAGAAACGACGAACCCGGTGGCGATCGTTGCTAGCAATGTGATTCTTCGTTTCATTCAGATACTCCTACTCTAAAGAGTAGATGATTATCCAATAAGAAAAACTCTAGTCAAGGAAAATAGATGCTATGATTGCAAAATAATTGGAATTTGCAAAGAAATTTAAAATTCGAAGTTATTTTTTCGTAAAGGAGATGGTCGCGGAGTTCGCAGTGATCTCGCCGATTTTGATCGTGTAATCAAAGGTCGCCCCAGAATTAAGGGTCGTTTTCCTTGGGAAGAAATCATCCCCGAATTTGGCCATTGAGAATTCGCCGCCTGTGTGGAAGAGGGTATTGTTATCTCCATACCCATCGTTTTTGAAAGTATTGAAGCCGATCGCTTCCATGAGATGGAGCAACGAGAAAGATTCATTAGCGACGTTAGGATCTTTATGGCAATTGGTGGCCCCAACACGATAGGCAGTCTTCGAATCCCAGCTTGTGCTTGCCGGGATGGTTTTTGGATCTTCGACGTATTGATAATTCATGCCTGCCGAATACTTGTTGCGGGAGACCAAACGTGCATCCACGTGATAAATCTTCACCCCTGGCAAAAAATAGCCCACCATGCGATTTGGATATTGATAATGGGAGTCGAGGTAATTCAAATTCGTCGGGGTATAGAACTCCGCTAAGATGTATTCGTCATAGACGGTTTC
>ONWJ01000177.1 GCA_900321535.1 uncultured Erysipelotrichaceae bacterium | reverse complement strand
GCGAACATGTTCGTCACCTGCTGGTTTGGTATCTTAGATACCGTTACCGGTGAGCTTCGTTATACCAATGCAGGCCACAATAACCCGCTGATTTATTCCGGCGGCAAAGTGCGTTTCCTTGAAGGCGCGCATGGCATGGTGCTTGGCGGAATCGCGGCTGCGAAATACAAAGAGGAGGCAATCAAACTTGGCCAAGGCGATAAACTCGTCCTTTATACCGACGGCGTCACCGAAGCCCACAACGTTAACAACGAGCTTTTTGGCAACGATCGTTTGATCCAATTCGCCAAAGCGCATATCAATGACAGCGCGAATGAGTTCGTCCCGAAACTCCGCGAGGAATTAAACCAATATAGTGAAGGCAAAGAACAGTTCGATGACATCACGATGTTGATGGTCGAATTCCATAAAGGCGCGAATATCACTTCTTCTCGTGTCTTCAAAGCCGACACCAGCGAGCTCAACAACCTCTTCAATTACTCTTCGAGTTTGCTTGAGATTCTGAACTTCTCTAAGCGCGATATCATCATGATCAATACCGCATTAGAAGAGGTGTTTGTCCATATGGCCAAATACGCCTATAAAGGAAAAGGCGCATTGGAAGTATCTCTTTCTAATGACAAAGATAACATCCGCTTCGTCTTCCGTGATGCAGGCGAGCCCTATAACCCGCTTGACGTTCAAAAACCAAAGATCACCGCGACCAGCGATGAACGTGAAATGAACGATTTAGGCATCTACATGGCGAAGAGCATCATGGATGAAACGCTTTATGAATATGTCGATAACCATAACGTTCTGACCCTCGTGAAATATCGGAAATATTAGTGATTATCCTCTACTAAGGCCAGGCGCTTGCCCAAGCTAGGTCAGTGCCTGGTCTTTTCTTTTCGCTCTTTTTTGTGAAATTGCTACATTTGTGACAGTTTTGTGATGGACGTCCTTTATAATGGTTGCAACAAAGAGGACAAGACCATGAGAAAAGAATTGTTAGAAGGATTGACCGAAGAGCAGATTGCGAAAGCGAAAGCCTGCAAAAACGTTGAAGAAATCATCGCGGTTGCAAAAGAAGAAGGCATCGAATTGAACGATGAGCAATTGGCCGCCGTCAGCGGAGGCGGTTGTTCCGGCTCCGGTTTGAAATGCCCAAAATGCGGCTCGCACGACATCAAGAATGTTCCAAGCAAAAACGTTATGGGTATCGCAACCTACACCTACAAGTGCAAGAAATGCGGCCATATGTGGGTTGAAATCTAAGTCTCATTCAGGAAACAAAATTAACAAAACGAGCCAAAAGCAGGTCTTTTGGCTTTTTTAACGGTCGAAAAAGCGCGGTAGCTTAAGGCAAAATGATTTGAGGGAGTTTTCTATCTTGTACTTCCCCCACGGAATACGCGATTCCTTCTTCCTCTAAAACTTCGGTGAACTCTTTGATATATTTGTTATCTTTTCGGTACGTCTGGAAACTGAAGCAGAAGTCGTTTTCCGTCGCATTGACTTCGATCAAAAGGTGGGCGACGGTCAATGTGTAAATGCCGTCGATGAACGGGGCAAGTCCGCCCCACTCAACTTTCCCAACATAACTTACATGGAAGGCAGAAGGAACCGCGCCTGTTAATGTGTGCTCGACGGCGTATTTGGTCTTGCTATCAAGCGTCGGCTGAGCATCGATTTCGTTGCGAACTCGTTCCACTTTCCGAGCATATTCCCAGCTGACTTCCGGCTGCATCTGAAGGTACATGCGGCTTCTAGTCAAAGTGGAGAGCTTTTCGATCGACCAATCCTTCATGCTGAGATCATATGACACATACATGGAACGAATCATGTCGCGATAGGTGTTTGGGCAACCAACGTCGGCGCGGTAGTTGTTTGCAATGCCGGCGGTGAATCTCTTCTCCTCCGGGAGAGCTTTGATGTGGGTTTTAAAAAGAATCGCGCATAATACCGAGTTTGGACTGCCGTCATTATTGCGAACATATTTCATAAATTCTTTCTTAGGGATGCGAACAGGATAATAAAGGTCCTTGCCATTAGGATCTTGCATCCTCGCCATGTATTCCTTGATTGGTAAATAAGAGTCCCTTGGGACGCTGAGATCTCCGACAGGTTCATCGGTTGGCAAAGAGGAGACATCAGGCTCCGCCACCTCATCTGGTGTGATTGGGGTATCCAGGGTGAGGATTCCCGTTTTATCAATATCGTATCCAGCGTCCGTCAAATATTGCCATAACGTGGCTTTTATCCATCTCATGGCACCGCATGCGCCGCAGAAATTGTGGGAGAAATTAAAGAAGATGTCATTGCCTTCATAGGCGATGGCGAAAAAGAATCCGTTGGCTTCTACGCTGCCAAGTTTGATGACACGGTCCCCCTGAAATACCTTTAATGGCTTATCGCATGGGCGGAGGATATAGGCTTCATTTTCAACTGCGAGGTCTCTGCTATAGTACGGGAATCGCTTAAATGCTTTGGGAGCAGATTGCTCTAAGATATCGCCTTTGATAGGCTCTTTCAGCATCACTTTGATCTTCACCGGGAACACGTTGCGTCTTTTGATCTCATAAAGCAAATAGGAATCAAAATCATATTTTGGCATGGGAGATCCTCCTTCGTATTTGTCGTTTTTCAAGCGACCACAGTTGGTTTTTTAACGTAAAAAAGAATTTGTAGCAAGCAAAAACCGCTGACTTCATTTTCTTCTTTTCTTCTTTTATGTTGCTGCTATCCGCCTTTATAAGGCGTCGTTCCAATTATGGATGGGTTTTCTTGCCGATGTTGATGAGATAGCTTTCTAAGTAGATGTCGTAAAGGATGTCGATAGGAACTGAGCTCGCCACATATCGATCAGATAGGAGTTGAATGATGTCGGTAGGGATATAAATATCATCTCCTTCACGATAGAATTTCGACTCTAATTCTGCTAAATGAGCGACCGCGTTACTGACCTTAGGAAATTCAAAATCCGGGGATTCT
>ONWJ01000088.1 GCA_900321535.1 uncultured Erysipelotrichaceae bacterium | reverse complement strand
TTTGCCACGCATCAAAAAATTCAATGAAACGGCGAAAAAACTTGGTTATCCAGAAGCCAAAGCCATTTCCAATAACTATACCTTGATTCCTTGGGAGAACGATCCTTGGGGGGGAGGCATGGGCTGCGTTTCTTGGAGCGATGATAAAGATGCCCAACGATGGGCAATCGAAACCCAAATTCCTCTTTATTCTTATTCTCCATTAGGAAGAGGATTCTTATCAGGGCGAATCAGCCCCGAAGACCCCTCCACGTTTTCTATTCTCGATGAAGGTTCGACAAAGGCTTATTTGTCGGAAAGAAATCTTGCACGTTTAGATAAACTAAATCGCATTGCTGAGATTCTTCATATCAGCCTGCCTGATTTGGTTTTAGCATACATGGGTCAATCGAAAATGAATCTTTACCCGGTTGTCGCGACCACTTCTCCTGAGCGATTAGAACGTAACATCATGAGTCTTTCCATGAAGCTAGATGAAAACACCATCTGGGAGATTGAGCATATAGACGATTGATATCATCAAATAAAAATGGCGCGCCAGACAAGATTCGAACTCGTGACACCCAGCTTCGAAGGCTGGTGCTCTATCCAGCTGAGCTACTGGCGCGCGCTGCTATATTATATGCAAAAGCGGGTTTCTGCCCAATTAGAAAAGGTCGCCGAGGCGACCATTTCTTTGCTTTAGCTATTTTTTCATGCAGCCAGCATGGTTTTTGTATTTCTTGTGATATTCCTTAACGAGGTCCCGGCCCTGTGATTTGCCACATTCACACGTGATGAAAGGAGTCTTCTTGACCCGGCGATAGATATAGATACCTAACGCGATTGATAAGACGACAAGCGCGAACAAGATGGCAAGAATCTCAGACCAATGCATCGTGATTAAGCTCCTTTGGCTTTCTTTTTCTTATCGTAGATGACAAGGGCAACGATGCCAGATGCAAGTAACGGCAACGAGATCGCTAAAGTCCAGACAAAGTCGATGGTGAGATACAAGAACGAAGCAACGACATAGGAAGTGACGAGCCAGAAGGCCACGGTCCCCCAGAATAGTTTCTTGTTTTGGAGCTCGCCTTTTGCAGTAGCAACCGAAGCGAAGCAAGGGATCGTAAGGATGTTGAACGCCATGAAGGAAACAAGCGCGCCGATATCCGCACCGTTTGGCATGGTGACATTGACGATTTGCTGAATGGCTTGAACGCCTTGCTCATCCCAGCTCATATCCACGCCGGAAATAACCGTGGATAACGTGCCAAAGGTAGAGATGACATTTTCTTTGGCCACCAAGCCTTGAACAGCAGCCACGGAATACACCCAGCCGTTATCACCGACTTGGACACCCCACCCAAGTGGAGTGAATAATGGCTGAATCAATTTGCCAATGCCAGCAAGGATGGAATACTGGCTCATATTGATTTCCGTTCCACCATAGGTGAAGAGAATCTGCTCTTGGGTGAGGGTTGGGATAAACTTCCAATCCCAGGTGAATTGGGTCATGAACCAAATGATGACGGTAGACACCAAGATGATCGTGAACGCTTTTTTGATGAAGTGTTTCGCTTTATCCCAAACGTGAATCATCAAGGCTTTGAATTGAGGGGCATGATAAGAAGGGAGCTCCATGATGAAAGGAGGAACCTTCTCACGTTGCGATGTTTTGTTCATGACGATGACGGCGATGACCGCGGCGGCGAAGCCAAGAACATACATGCCTAAAATCAATAAGGTAGATACCGTCGGATGAACACCGGTGGCAGCGATAATCGCCCCGGTAATCGCGATGAGAATCGGGAGTTTTGCACCGCAGGTGAAGAATGGAATAACACGGATGGTTTTGGTTCTTTCCTTATCGGAAGCAAGGGTGCGGGTATTGATCATGGCAGGAACGCCACATCCGAAGCCCATGATCATTGGGATGAATGCGCGTCCAGAAACCCCGAATTTGCGGAAAAGACGATCCAAGACGAAGGCAACACGCGCCATATAGCCGGAGTCTTCCAGAATCGAGAAGAATAAGAATAGCAAGAGGATTTGTGGCAAGAAGCCAAGGACTGCGAACACACCGGAGAGAACGCCATCGCAGATGAACTCTTGAACCCATTCCACCGCACCGGCGTTATTCATCAAAGCACGAATGCCTTCGGTAATCATGCCGCAAACGCCTTCGACAACGCCAGCAAGAATCACACCAGGAGAATGGATACCGTCGGTCGACCAGAATAAATCTTCGAAAGGACGATACAAGACCGGTTGATTGAATTCATCCACCCATCCAAAGTCGATGGCGATGAATCCCGGATAGCCGGACTCGAATCCGCTGACGAAGAAGAGATTCTCGGCAAAGACAATGCGGAAAACCACATACATGATAAGAATCAATATCGGGAAAGCGGCCCAGCGATTGGTAAGCACACGGTCGATCTTATCCGATTTGGTGAATTTCATTTTCTCTTGCTTTGGCTTACCAGTAACGGCTTCATCGCAAAGCGGAGTGAGGAATTGATAACGGGCATCCGCGATGGCAGATTCATAGTCAACCCCGTCATTTGAGGTGGCTTCTGCAATCTTTTTGTAAATTTCAGCATGCTCTTCAAGTTCAAGTTCATCTTTTTCAAGAGCTTTCAAAGCGTGGAATAAAGGCGAAGCAACTTCAGCTGAACGGTAGAGATCAGTAGCAAGATCCACCGCTTTTCCCAAATTGAGGAAAGTCTTTCCTTGACGTGGCTTAGCGGCGACTTCGCGCGCTCTCTCCATGAGTTCATCTAACCCTTTGTTGTGGAGGGCTGAGATTTCAACAACAGGTACGCCTAAAGTTTTCTCAAGAAGGGCCAAATCAATGGTTTCGCCAGCTTCTTTTACCGCATCCGCCATGTTGATGGCGATGACGACAGGAACATCCATCTCAAGAATCTGGGTCGTCATATAGAGGTTACGTTCAAGGTTCGTACCATCCAGAATATTGATAACGACATCAGGATGCTCGTTGAGAATGAAGTTTCTAGAGATTACTTCTTCCGGAGTATAAGGGGATAAGGAATAAATACCCGGGAGGTCGATGACCTGAATAGAGTCCCCTATCCTCTTTTTATCTTTATAAACGCCGGCTCTTCTTTCGACGGTGACGCCCGGCCAATTTCCTACGTGTGCCGTGGATCCCGTCAAAGAGTTGAATAAGGTCGTTTTACCGCAGTTTGGGTTGCCTGCTAAAGCAATGGTAATCATGCGCATTCCTCCACTTCTACAACCGATGCTTCGGATTTTCTAAGAGTGAGCTCATATCCTCGAACCGTGATTTCAAGCGGATCGCCTAGAGGTGCTTTCTTGCGAAGATAAATCTCTGTGTTAGGGGTGATGCCCATATCGAAAATGCGGCGACGGATTCTTCCCTCGCCATTTACTTTCTTTACGATGCAACTATGCCCTATAGCTAGTTCATCTAACGTCATGTTTTATTCCTTTCTTAGGCAGTAAGGACTTCAACCGCCATCGACGTTGCGTGATCTAAACCGATGCGTCCATCTTTGACCATGCAAATTGCCGAACCACCCGCGGATCCTATAAGCGTGATTTCACCACCTTTAAGGATTCCTAAAGCGGATAAGTGTTTCAGTAATGCGGCTTCTCCACGGATTTTCACAATCGTGAGAGGCGTATTTTGAGGGGCAAATAGTAATGGCATAATCTTTACTTCCGGGCATATCATAATCCTAATAAAGTTAAGTATCAATAACTTTTGTTAATTTAGATGAACTCTTTTTGTATAACACGGATGACTGGCCAATTTTGCTTCTTTCATATACAATGAAATTATGATGAAGTTGCAATTGCTTTTTCCCCAATCACTCGTTCGGTGCGCAGACGAGGTCGCTTCTAGCCTAAAAAAGGCTGGTTTTGCGGTCACCTTAAACCCCAAAGACTTTGATGAAAACGAACTAGGGTTAGCCTTATTCATCAAAGAAATGGATCCTGAATCTTATCTAGAAGATGTTCCTTTCATCAAGCAACAACTGGATTATTCCTCGGTGAAGCACCTTCGTATTCTCCCCTTCTTTATTTATGACGGGAAAGAAGATGACCCTGAGGAACTTTTTGAAGGGCCAACGGGTGAATTCGTAGAAGAAATCTTTTCTGGCGAATTCAAGCCCTATGGCTGGGATATTAGCAGAGACGATAACCTCAAAGAGCTCGTTGAAATCATCGAAGAAAACTACGCAGAATAACAAAAAACCTCGCAAATCCCGCTTGAATTCAGTTTTTGTGGGTTGCGAGGTTTTCTAATTTTATTCAGCCAAGGCGCCTTCTAGAATCGTGTTGGCAAGCATCACAATCGCATCGGAATAGTTGAGTTTGCCGCGGGAGAGGATGTCAGTCGCATATAAGGACACCATTCCGGTTTGGAACAAGGTGACAAGGAAGGCTGGGTTGCTATCTTTTTTGAGGGTGCCGTCTTCAACGCCGGTTTCAAGAAGCTTCAAGATCAAATCCCAATGAGAATCATAGGCTTCAAGAACGTGGTTATAGACTTCTGGCTCAAGTTCTTTTAGTTCCACCATGTGGCGGAGATCGATGCGATCTTCCCAGCTGGTTTTGATGGTGGTGATACGCAAGAGTTTCTCTTTGGTGGAGAGTCCTTCTTGAGCGAAGATGGATTGCTGGGCACCAAGAATCTGCTTGGAAGCATCATTAAGAATATATTCGTAAATGGACTGCTTAGAACGGAAGAAGCGATAGATGGTCTTCTTGGACATATGAATGGAGGAAGCGACATCATCAAGATTCAATTTCGGACCGTTCTTATTGAATTCTCTGATGAACGATTCGACGATAACGGGACGCATATCTTCACGGTACATAACTACAACTCCTTCGTTAGGCATTGCAAATATAGTATTCCAAAACGAACTTGGCAATTGAATTTTGCTAAAACTACCCACTTTTTTTCACTGATTGGGGTTTGTTGCGTTTCCAGTTTCACTTTTTTAATTGTGGCGTCTTAATTTTTCAGGAATCCTTGAATCCGTTTTCCTATTACTAAAGTAACAAAACCAGAAAGGATTCCGGTCACGATCAAGAGCAAGCCCATCATCGGATAATAAAGGAAAATGGACCAAGTTCCCAAAAAGAAGACTCCCACCAATAGTTGAGCGAGTCCATGGACCAAAGAACCAAAAATCGAGACGATGATGGGAGATGCTTTCTGGAAGATCAATCGAATCAAAAGCATGATGAGGAAAGATAACAAGGCGCCTGCAAAAGACATCGCCCCACCCATCTGCAAGAGATTGCCTCTTAATAGACCGACGAGCAGCACACGAAGCAAGGAGACAATCAACGCTTCTTTTTTATCGCCATAGCAAAGCAA
>ONWJ01000176.1 GCA_900321535.1 uncultured Erysipelotrichaceae bacterium | reverse complement strand
ACACCATCGTGAAGGAGGTGCGGATCACGAATACGATGATCCAAGCCCAGAAGATTGGGCTTCCGGCTCCAGAGAAGATCTTCGAGAACTCGAATCCGTTGAGGATATCGAGACCCCAACCGCTCCACTCGATGCAAGTCATATAGCCAATGAATTGAATCACTGCGCCAAGAAGCAATGCAAAGAATGACCAAAGCGCGAATTGGAGAGATCCTTTCAGCGATTTTGCCTTGACTTCGTCTTCCTTCCTTACGTTCCTAAAGCCCCAAATCGCGGTAAGCGACCAGGTGGCTGGTGTAGCAACGAGGAATCCGACCAAAGAGATGGCGAATTGAATCAAGAATACGAGGACGTGGTTCGTGACATTGGTGCCGAGTCCAGCAAACATCGAAGTGACCCAGCCTTCAACGGCAAGATCGATGAGGGTGCCGTAGACACCGATGACAGCGAAACGAACAATCTCTAAAAGAATGCTCGTATCCCGATTGCTTTTACGTTGTATTTCTTCCATGGATAAGAATTACTTCTTTCCGTGGACTTGGGTGTTTTGGATTCTTCCTTTGCTCTTGCCTTTGGATGCATGAACAAGGATGGTTCCATTTTGGTTTTCACCAAGGGTTTTGCAGTAAGCTTCAGCTTCGACTTTGGTGTCGAAGAGTTTGATAACTTTGTCACTGCCTTGGATACGGACATACCATTTGCCGTCGGATTCGCGTTTCGCGACGTGATAAACTTTTCTACCTTCTGCCATATATTACGGCCTCCAAATATTATGGGGTAATTGTACAACAAGATAAAAATAATGTGAGGTCGAAGTTCATATAGATATGAAATTGCGACTTTTAGAAGCGTCCCTGATACCGATCCGCTTCTTTTCGGTTTCATTCAAAAATTGCCAAAAATGTCCAAAATATACTTTTCGCGACTTTTTTCCAATTTCACGATGAACTGTATTTTAGATCAATCGACTCCATTTTTAGTCAAAAAGCAAGGTATAAGTCTTTTAATATTTGGCAAAACAAGAAGGGAAACTCATTCCCTTCTTGTTACATAGATAAGTTCTATTTTCTCTTTAAATAGAATTCGATGGCTTTATAGACCAGATCGCGATCGCTATTATGGGTTAAGCAGCGAAGCGCATCTTCTGGCGAAAGCCAATAAGCAGCTTGCACTTCTTCCTTTTGGCAGACCGTATCCGTTCCTTTTGCTTCGGCAGCGAAGAAGATCACGCGTTTGATTCTGCCTTCTCTTGGAGAATACACGACGTCATGACGAAAGCCATCCAAGAAATCTACTTCAAGCCCAAGCTCTTCTTTGATTTCTCTTCTCGCTGTTGCGTAATCGTCCGCGTCTTCTTTCTCGACGTGTCCTTTGGGAACAGAATAATGGCCCATCGCCATATGTTCGACCAAGACTTTCCCTTTATGGAAGACGACTGCCCCACAGGACTTTTCTTGTTTTCCAAGCAAATTGGCAAGGCCGTTAATCTCTTCTTCTTGAAGCCCGATCGCGGTTAAGTATTCTTCCGCGCTTCCGTAACGCTTAAAGAAAGCATCGTAAACATCATATAAATATTCAATGTTTGGAGTAAGGCAATGTTCCGGCACCTCGGGATGGTTGGCACGTGTTTCATGCGTCATCTCTCTTAAGCAAGGATAAGAAAGCATGTAGTCTGCGTTGATATCGTCTTTATGCACGCCTGCAAGCATTAATAGGATAAGGGCAAATACGCCGGTTCTATCTTTTCCGGCGTTGCAATGGAACACCATCGGCTTTTCACAAAGAAGGATGGTTTGGAAGATTGCTCTAGCCGAAGATGGATCTTCTAGCATTTCAAGATAACTATCGATGCCATCTTTATAATCCTTTGGAATTCTGCCGTTTCCATTGACGTTGAGTTCAACGACCTTGAAACGGGGGTCAAACTTCATTGGGTCAGGGTTGCTTTTCTTCGTTCTTTCTTCCCGTAGGTCAAGGATCGTCTTAACACCTAGGGAAGCGAGCTTTTCGATGTCCTCTTTGGTTGCATAGCAAAGCGTGGCCGAGCGATAAACAACACCGAATCGGGTTTCCCCGAATCGGGTTTCATATCCGCCTAGATCGCGGAAGTTTTCGATTTTCTGGAAATGAATGTGTCTCATATCGGTGAAATTGTAATCAAGGCGAAAGATAAGGTAAACGAAAAGCGGCCGAAGCCGCTTGTGTTATGGTTGCTAGAACCTTATTCCGCTTTGGGTTCTGGTTCTGGGTTTTGCTTCTTAAGCTCTGCCAAGATAGCAGCGAGGAGTTCTTCCTGAGTTGGGGCTGGTTTGCCTGGTTCTGGTGGAACTGGTCTTTCTTCTGGGTGCTTCTGGTAGTAGGCTTCAAGAGCTTT
>ONWJ01000019.1 GCA_900321535.1 uncultured Erysipelotrichaceae bacterium | reverse complement strand
CAGCGTTTATAAAAACGCAGAAAACTATTTCAAGAAATACAAAAAGGCAAAGGCCACGATAGCCCGCGGAGAAGAGAACCTTGAACGAGCTAGAAAAGAAATCGAAGAGGCAGAAAATCTTGAACTTGCCCTTTCTTTCGGTGACGAAGAAATTCTGGATGAGTTGTTGGAGAGCAAGAATTCAAAACATAAAGGCAAAGCTATCCAGCCAAGCGCCTTCTTACCATACGAAACAACCTTTTCAGGAGTCCGTGTATTGCTTGGCAAAAACGCTGTTCAGAACGATTTCCTAACCTTCCATTACACGACCAACAAGGAATATTACTGGTTCCATGCAAAAGATACCCCTGGAGCACACGTGATACTGGAGTGCGAAGAACCATCTCCTAATCTGCTTCAGCTTTGCTGTGAAATGGCATTGCTTGGCAGCAATCTGAAGTCTGGCGAAGTGCAGTATTGCAAACGTGTTCAGCTTCGCAAAGGCAAAGTGAAAGGCCAAGTCATTTTAGGTTCTTACCAATCCGCCTTCATTCGCTCAATTTCTAGCGAAACAAAAAAGGCCTTTGAAGGCCTTGAACGAATCAAACTCAAATAATTAGTGATTGGGGAATGTTTCGTCGTAACGGATTCTGCCGCGGCGAATGCATTCTTTCGCTTCCTTGACGCCTTGATATCCGTCGATTTCCGTCTTTTTCCCGTGCTCCAATTCCTTGTAGCGGCGGAAGAAGTGAGAGATTTCATCCAAGATGTGTTTTGGAAGATCGTCGATGGATTCATAGGTCTGATAAACTGGGTCGTTTTCGCAGACGGCAATAATCTTTTCGTCGCCTTTCCCGCAGTCTTTCATGTTCAAAAGACCGATAGGACGGCAACGGCACATAGATAACGGGACAATCGGAGCAGAGCAAAGGACAAGGACGTCAAGAGGGTCATTGTCATTTCCCCAGGTCCTAGGAATGAAACCATAGTTTTGTGGATAGTGGGTCGCGGTGAAAAGGACGCGGTCAAGAAGCAAGGCGCCGCTTTCCTTGTCTAATTCATATTTGTTGGAGCTTCCAGCAGGGATTTCGATGCACGCTAAGAAGTGATCTGGAGTGATTCTTACGCGGCTGATAGAGTGAAGAATGTTCATTGTTTTACCTCGCGACCATTATACTTGATTCACCGTAGAACATATCTTTGTTTTGAAAATATTTCAAAAGGGTATATATTTTCGGCATGCGAAAGAGATTTTTTCTGTTTGCTGCATCCGCGCTTCTGCTAGCGCCCTCGTGCTCCATCGCTTCCGGCGGTGTTGATTTTCCTTTTACCAACAACGAAAAGCTTCCGACTTTCTACCGTAACGGTGATTTGTATGGTCTTGAGGACTTAGAGACCCCTTATGAAGATACGGTCCGCCCAATCCTCGTCGATGAGATCACCAAGAAGTTTGAACGCAACGAACCGGTGTTCTTGTTCATCTATCAATCTAGATGCAGCCATTGCATTCAAATCCATACCCGTTTCACTCAGTTCTTGTTCGATTCTAAGATCGAATGCTTTGCCTTCCCTGAAGGAGTTTTACGCAGTCAGATCGGTTCTCTTTGGAACAACTATCCGAAAACCCAAGAAGTCGTTGAACTCTTAACTCCGTCTTGCTATTTCTTATCGCCAGAAGGCATCGCGATCGATACTGAGATAAGAAACTATATCGACCTCGCTTCTAACTTTGAGAATCACGTGAAACAGATGATGAATTTATCGCTGGTGTATTCTTTCAGCCAGTATCAACCATTTGAACGTTTCCTTGGATCGACCAAGTCTTTGTTATATTTCTACCAAGACGATAACGGAGAGGCGGCCTTCCACAGCACCTTCATCAAACAGTTTGAAGCCGAGAAGGTTGGAAAGACCGTGGCCAAAATCGATATGAGGGGATTCTCCGAGGCTGACAAAGAAAAACTCGTCGATAAATTTGGCGAAAACCCTGCAAATCGCGTCTATTATGTCGATAAAACAAAAGAGATCAGCGGAGGCCAATCTCTTTCTGAAGCAATCACTGAAGAAGGTTTGCTTACCAAATATTATTCCAAAGTCATCATGGTTTAGGCATGTTCCCTAAACATCTTATCGAACTCGAGCGCGTCCTCTAGATTTTCGAATTTCGCGAAGATATATTCATCGCCCATGACCTCTTTGATACCAGTAGGATAAGAGCCAGAGTCGCAGATCCGGTCATTGTATTTGCCGTAGATATCGCCCCAGGAATACTTGTACTGGAAGCAGTTTTTGCGGTGCGAGGCAATCGCGTAGTATGGACGGGATCCGGGTTTTTGACGATTCTCATTATAGGCGATGACATCGGCATAAACGTCGTACATGGAAAGCGAATTACCGAAGTTCATGAGGTCAGGCGTATAGCCGCCAGGTGCGCGCATGTTGCATTCTAGAGCAACAAAATCGCCTTTCTTTCCTAAACCTGGACGGTCGGAACCTAAAACGAAGAATTCGATATGGAACATCCTCTTACGGATACCGAAGGATTTGACGACACGCTTGCCGGTCTCGAAGAATTCTTTCGCATCGATATCATCCATCTCAAGACCAAATGGGATGTCGTAATAGCAATAATCGAGCCTCTTGTTCACGATGTCTGCGATCGGGGTCGGGAAATGATCGGAGGTGGCAAACACGACATTGGAATCGCCATCGCAAACCCCGTCGAAGCTGACGATCACGCCATCAATATACTCTTCAACAATATAAGGCTCAGGCAATGTTTTTTCTAAAAATCCTTGCAATTCCTGCTCGTTTTTGATGGAATGGGAATCACCCGCACCGACGCCGATATTCGGTTTTGCAAAGATAGGATAGCCAACTTTTGCTACGAAATCGCGAAGTGCTTGCTCATCGTTACGGTCCTTATAAAGAATGTGACGAATGGTTTTTGCCCCTGCTCTAGCAAAGAATTCTTTCATCGCGGATTTGGCTTTGATGCCTTCCATATCAGATGGCATCAAAGAACCTTGAATGTTGAATTGAGCCCTTAGCTGAGCATCGGTGTTCAGCCACCACTCATTGTTGGATTCTAGATAATCAATCTGACCATATTTCCATTGGAAATAAGTAAGGGCTGCAACCTGAGAGGAGAAGTTATTCAAATCGCCGACGAAATAATATTCCGTCAATGCTCTTTTAAGTCTTTCGTCCAATGCATCGTATGGGGTATCTCCAACACCTAATACCGTGATTCCCCGAGCCGCCAAGGCTTGGCAGTATTTGTAATTGATCGTCGGATAATTTGGAGAGATAAAGACATAGTTCATTTATTTGCCTCCTTCTGATTTCTCTTTGGCATCGATTCGAGCAAGCGCGCGATATAACGCGGCCTGCGCACGAAGGATATCCGTTCCTTCATCCGCTCGTACGATGCGATCTTGAGCGCGGTCCCTCGCCGCGATTGCTCTTGCCATATCGATGGAATATCCATCTTCTAAATCATCCGCTAAAATCCTGGCGCCCGTTGGAGTAACCTCCAAAAAACCGCCGAACATCGCGAAATAATTCGGTTTCCCATCAATGACTGTTTTTAGTACGCCGAAGGGAAGGCAAGCTGTTATCAATGTAGTGTATTGAGGAGAAATTGCAAGCGGGCCTTTATCAGTCGGCACCAAAAACATATCTACGTCTTGGTCGTAGAGTACGCCGATCGGTGTGATGACTTGAAGGTGTATCTTGCTCATAGAGTCTCCGCTTTCTTCACAACGTCTTCAATCGTTCCGCAGTATAAGAACGCCGACTCTGGCAGGGCATCATATTTGCCAGTGAGGATTTCTTTGAAAGAACGAATGGTTTCGCTTAATGGAACATAGACGCCTTTGTTCCCAGAGAAGGCTTCCGCGACATGGAAGGACTGCGACAAGAAATTACGGACGCGTCTTGCCCGATTGACGACAGCCTTGTCTTCGTCAGAAAGTTCATCGATACCAAGAATGGCAATGATATCCTGCAACTCCTTGTATCGCTGCAATAATTTCTGAACCCCACGAGCGACTTCATAATGCTCCTCACCGACAATGTTAGGATCAAGAACATTGGAAGAGGATTCAAGCGGATCAACCGCTGGGAAGATGCCTAAAGAAGCGATATTACGGTCAAGCAAGGTCTTCGCATCAAGGTGAGAGAAGGTCGTTGCTGGCGCCGGGTCAGTAAAGTCATCGGCCGGGACATAGATGGCCTGGACGGAAGTGATAGACCCGTCGCGCGTAGACGTGATGCGTTCCTGAAGTTGGCCCATTTCGGTAGCGAGCGTTGGCTGATAACCAACCGCGCTAGGCATACGTCCAAGCAACGCGGATACTTCCGATCCAGCTTGGGTGAAACGGAAAATGTTATCGATGAAAAGAAGCACGTCTTGATGATCGTGGTCGCGGAAATACTCAGCCATGGTTAGGCCAGAAAGCGCGACGCGCATACGAGCTCCAGGTGGTTCGTTCATCTGACCGAAGACAAGGGATGTTTGTTTCAAAACACCTGATTCCTTCATTTCAAAATAGAGGTCATTACCTTCGCGGCTACGCTCACCAACACCAGCAAAGATAGAGGTTCCTTGGTGAACTTGAGCGATGTTGAAGATCAATTCCTGAATGAGAACAGTTTTGCCAACGCCTGCCCCACCGAACAAACCGATTTTGCCACCTTTGACATAAGGGCAAAGAAGGTCGATGACCTTGATTCCGGTTTCTAAAATCTCATGGGAGACGTTTTGGTCTGAGAATGACGGTGCTTGACGGTGGATTGGCATGCGGGGAGAGTTCTTAAACATCTCTTCGCCTTTCCCGTCGATTGCTTCGCCTAACACGTTGAACATACGTCCTAGCGTTTCTTTGCCAACGGGAACGGTGATTGGGGATTGGGTGTTGATTGCCTTCATGCCGCGAACAATGCCGTCAGTCGCGCCCATTGCGACGCAGCGGACCACATCATCGCCGACATGCTGCATAACTTCCACGACCAAACGTTTGCCGTTATCTAAAGGAATATGAAGCGCGGTCAAAATCTCGGGGAGATGTTTCTCCTCAAAGCGAACATCGATGACAGGCCCGATGGCTTGCACGATCTCGCCGATCAATGCGGGGTTGGTTTTCGTTTCCATGGCATTCCCTCCTGCTAAGCGTTGCTAGAACCAGATACGACTTCAACGATTTCCTGAGTGATCGCGGTCTGTCTGGCTTTGTTGTATTCGATGGTAAGTTTGTCGAGCAATTCATCGGCGTTGTCGTTGGCGTTATCCATGGCCATGCGCCTTGCGGATTGCTCGGATAATTCGGATTCAGATAAGTAGTTATAGAAGCTTCCTGCTAGGTAATAGGGGAGCAGTCGATTCAACACCTGTTCCACTTTCGGCTCGATGATCGGTGGGCAATAAGCTTCATAATCAGGAAGCTCAACTTCAGGCGAAATTGGCAATAACCTTGCAGAAGCCGGCTCAAATCGAAGCGAATTCACATAATGGGTGTAAATCAATTCGATTTTCTCGTAACGAGCTTTTTCCCAGATTCTCATCAGCTCGAAGGCAAACTTGAAGCACTCTCGATAAGAGGCTCCTAGGCCAATATCGCCGAGGTTGACGATGGATTCTTGGAAGGCCTCGTCCCTACCGAAATGATGCTTTCCTTTCTCTCCGACAAGAAGAAGGTCATCGTTATTCGGATCAATCAACGTACGGGCGTACTTGAGGAGATTCGAGTTATACCCAGCGCATAATCCGAGGTTGCTGGTGATAACGATGAATAAGGTCCCCTTCGCGCCTTCTTTGGCCTGCGTGAATCTCTTAGATGGGTTTTTGGCGTAATAAAAGCACTTGGAAATGAGTTCCCTGACGCGGTCACGGTAAAGCTCGCTGGCGTCAAAGCGGTCTTTGCACCGCTTCAGCTTCACCGATGCGATCATGCCCATTGCCTTGGTGATCTTTTGGGTCGATTTAACCGAGGCAATGCGACGTTTGGTTTTATTCAATCCAAGGGACATTCATTACCTCCTTGCAATATAGGCCTCGATGGCTTCTTTTAACGCTGCGGTCAAGGCATCATCAAACGCTTTTTTAGCGTTGAGTTCATCGATAATCGCGTGATGATTGCTTTCTACGTAATCATCCAAACCGCTAAGCCAGGCGTTGACTTTGGACGGTTCGAGTTCATCCAAATAACGGTTTTTGACCGCGAATAGCTCCACCACCTGTTTCCACATTGGATATGGGGCGTATTGCTTTTGTTTCAATGTTTCCATCAAAACCGCACCATGAGCGAGGATCTTCTTGGTGGATGCGTCTAAGTCTGAGCCGAATTGACTGAAGGAAAGCATCTCACGATAAGAGGCAAGTTCGATCTTCAAAGAAGAAGCGACTTGCTTCATCGCCTTGAATTGAGCGGAAGAGCCCACGCGAGATACTGAGAAGCCAGAATCGATGGCGGGGCGTTGACCGGATGCAAAATAATCGGTG
>ONWJ01000187.1 GCA_900321535.1 uncultured Erysipelotrichaceae bacterium | reverse complement strand
GAAGAAGTCAAACGCATCGAGAAATCCTTGCAAAGCCCTTCTTTGCTCCGTTAAATCCTAAGAACCCTGTCTGCATCGAGAAAACACCCTCGATGCTTTCTTTTTGCCCTCATGATAGGGGGCTTATCAATAATTTCATTGCGCCCCATTAATAATGGGGGTATAGTACCAACTGCCTGAATTTAAAAAGGAATACGAATCATGAAACACACCATCAACCAACTCGAAGATTGCAAAGTCGAACTCTTGGTCGACGTCGACGCCGCTCCTTGGGAAGCTGCCCAAAAGAAAGCCTTCCGCAAATTGGCCGCCAACGTCTCCATCCCAGGCTTCCGCAAAGGCAAAGTGCCAGAATCCATGCTCAAAGGCAGAATCGATCCATATCGCGTGATTGAAACCGCGGTCAACGATTCGCTCAACACCTTCTTTGCCCAAGCCATCACCGAAGCCAAGGTTCGCCCATATTATCGTCCTGACGTCGAAGTCTTGAAGGTCAATGAGAAAGAACTCTCCCTCAAGTTCACCGTCATCACCATCCCAGAGGTCACCCTCGGGGAATACAAAGGACTCCACGCTGAGAAAGAAGTCCCCTCCGTCAACGAAGAAGAAGTCAGCGCCGCCATCGCCAAACGCTTGGAAGCCGCTGCCGACCTCGTCCTCGTCGAGCGTGCCGCCAAAAAAGGCGACACCGTCACCCTTGATTTCAAAGGCTATATCGACGGCGTTCCATTCGATGGAGGCGAAGCCGATAACTATGCCTTAGAGCTTGGCTCCAACTCCTTTGTCCCTGGCTTCGAAGATGCCCTCGTCGGCGTCAAAGCAGGGGAGGAGAAAGACGTCGACATCACCTTCCCAGAGCAATATGTCGCCGAACTCGCTGGCAAACCAGCCACCTTCCACTGCGTCATCCACGAAGTCAAAGAGAAATCCATCCCTGAGCTCTCCGATGAAGCGGTCAAAGATCTCGCCATCAAAGAAGTCGAGACCGTTGAAGCCCTCAAAGAGTTCGAGAAGAAGCAACTTCTTGCCTCTAAGACCGATGCTGCAAACCGTGCTTATTACGAAGCCATCGTTAAGCAAATCGTGGCCAAAGCCGATGTCAAGATCGCTTCCCGCATCTTGGATGATGAAGTCGCTCACCGCGAAGATGACACCAAGAAGCAAGTCGAATCCAACGGACTTACCTTCAAGCAATATCTTGAAATCACCGGCCAAACCGAGGAAGACCTCAAAAAGAGCATCCGCGCCCAAGCCGAGGAAACCATCAAGAATCAGCTCGTTCTCCAGCAAATCGCGATCGCCGAGCACATGGTGGTCGATAACGCCGAACTTGAATCCGAGCTCAAGAAGATGGCGGATCAATACAATATGAAGCTCGAGGATATCCGCAAAGCCTTAGCCAACCAGCTCGAGGCCTTCCGCGATAATCTCCAGCAAAGAAAGATCCAGGAATTCATCCTCGCCAACAACAACTAACATCCTATATTGATATCATCGGCTAGCCCAACTAGCCGATTTTATCATCTTTAGCACTCTTTCCTTGACAGTGCCAAGCAATCGATTATCATATGTTAGCACTCATGTTTCATGTCTGCTAAATCCAAAGGAGGCAATATGTCAGATAATAGCCAAAATAACATCATGAAATTGCCGCTGCTCGTCGCAAGAGGCCTCGTTGTGTTCCCTTCGATGTCGGAAGAGATCGAAGTCGCCCGCGATTTCTCGGTCGCTTCGGTCAACGAAGCCCGCGCATCGACCAATTCTCTCATTTTCATCGTCTCCCAAAAGGACAAATCCATCGATAATCCAACCCAAGACGACTTATATGAAGTGGGCACCCTTGCCCGCATCGTCGCCTGCACCGAAGCCAATTGGGGCGTGCGCATCCGCGTGATCGGCACGCGTCGCGTGAAACTTCTTCCATATACCATTGGCAATAACGGTTCCATGTGGGCGGAAGGTTATACCCTTGTTCCAGAGCGTGGCTCCAAAGAAGAGGAACTCGCTTTGATCAAACAAGTGATTGACGCGGTATCGCGTTCCCGCGAATTCGGGGCCGCGATCCCTAGAAGCGCCTTAATGCAGATGTCTAAAGGCGCAGATGGCGACGAAATCCCAGATATGCTTGCCGGCTATCTCCCCATCACCTTGGAGCAACGCCAAGCACTTCTAGAAGAGCCTTCCATCAACAAGCGTCTTTCCTTGTTGCTTTCGATGATCGGCCAAGCCAAAACCAGCGCCGAACTCGAGAACAAATTATCCGAGAAAGTCCGCGAATCCAGCGAGAAAGCCCAAAAAGAATACTTGCTCCGCGAGAAAATGAAAGCCATCCGCGAAGAGCTTGGCGAAGATACTTCCAGCGAGTATGGCGAAGACGCGATCCGCAAAAAACTGGCCGAGAATCCTTATCCAGAATCGGTGAAAAAGCGCGTTGAGCACGAGCTCAAGCGTTATTCGATGATGCCTGAATCCTCACTCGAATCCTCACTTATCATGTCCTACATCGAAAACGTGATGGGACTTCCTTGGTTTGAGAAAACCGATGATAACGAAGACCTCGCCAACGTCAGAAAAGTCCTCGATGAAGACCATTATGGCCTTGAGAAGGTCAAGAAGAGGATCGTCGAATATCTTGCGGTCAAGAAGAAGACCGGCAACCTCAAAGCCCCGATTCTTTGTTTCTATGGCCCGCCAGGATGCGGCAAAACCTCATTAGGACGCTCCATCGCCCGTGCTTTGGGCAGGAAGTTCTTTAAAGCGGCCTTAGGCGGCATCTCGGATGAATCCGAAATCCGCGGCCATCGCCGCACCTATGTCGGCTCCATGCCAGGAAGAATCCTCCAAGGCATGGCCAAAGTTGGGGTCACCAACCCTGTCTTCTTGCTCGATGAAATCGATAAAGTCGGCGGTCAATCCTTCCATGGCGATCCTTCTAGCGCGCTTCTAGAAGTCCTCGACCCAGAACAGAACTTCGCCTTCAATGACAATTACATCGAAGAGCCTTATGACCTTTCTAACGTCCTCTTCCTTTGCACCGCGAACTATCTAGAGAACGTTCCCGCTCCGCTTCGCGACCGACTTGAGCTCATCGAAGTTCCTAGCTATACCGAGTTAGAGAAAGTCAAAATCGCGACGGGCTTCCTCATTCCAAAACAAAGGAAGGCCAACGGTCTTGAAGAAAATGACCTCACCATCCCCGAAGAGAGCCTGCGTTATATCATCGAGCATTACACGATGGAAGCCGGTGTCCGTCAGTTGGAGCGCTTAATCGCCTCTATCTGCCGCAAAGTGGTGGTCGAGATCCTCTCCAATGAAGAAACCCCTCGTCCCGTCAATATCGACATCGACAAAGTCAAAGAATATCTTGGCGTTGAGATCTTCGAAGGCTCGAAGAAAGAGAAAGAGAACCAAATCGGCGTCGTCACCGGACTTGCCTATACCGAATTCGGCGGCGATATCCTCCCGATCGAGGTCACTTATTTCCCAGGAAAGGGCGGACTCGTCCTCACTGGTAAACTTGGCGATGTCATGAAAGAAAGCGCGACGATTGCCTTAGACTATGTCCGCGCGAACGCGGATAAATACGGCATCGATGCGAAAATCTTCCAAGAAAATGACATCCATATCCACGTCCCTGAAGGCGCGGTTCCTAAAGATGGCCCAAGCGCGGGTGTCGCGATGACAACGGCGCTCATTTCTTGCCTTGCAAAACGCAAGGTGGACGCGAACGTCGCCATGACCGGTGAAGTCACCCTTCGTGGCAAAGCTCTCCCCATCGGCGGTCTCCGCGAGAAATCGCTGGCCGCACTCCGCTCTGGCATCAAGAGAATCATCGTCCCAATCGACAATAAGAAAGATGTTTCCGAGCTTCCGCAAGAAGTCAAAGACAATCTTGAAATCGTCTACATGAAAGAGGTCGACGACGCCCTCGCCGTCGCCTTCGAGAGCGCCAAAGCATGAACTTCCGTTCGGTGAAATTCGTGATCTCGGCTACCGATCTTAGCTTTGCTAGGAAAGACAATAAGCCGGCGATCATGATGGTAGGGCGCTCCAATGTCGGGAAATCGACGTTGATCAACGCCCTTGTTGGCCAGCGCATCGCCTTCTCCTCCAAGAAAGCGGGCAAGACGAAATTGCTCAATTACTTCCTCATCGAGGATAAGTTCTACCTGGTGGACTCGCCAGGGTATGGCTCAACCGGTTTTGCGACCATGTCGACCATCCAGTTCTCCTCGATGATGGAAGGCTACCTCAAAGAGCATAGCCTTAAAGCGCTTTGCTTATTGCTCGACCTTCGAAGAGAACCAGGAGAAGATGATAAGGCTTTCTATCGTTACTTGATCGCTTCGAAAAAGCCGATCATCG
>ONWJ01000142.1 GCA_900321535.1 uncultured Erysipelotrichaceae bacterium | reverse complement strand
GAAGAACGTCCATCGTAATTTCTTTCATCGGGTACTACCTTTCAATACGGGCATAGTATAGTGCTTTAGCACTAAAATTAGTAGAAATAATATTGCGAGTCTTCATCCATTCGGATGAAGGTTTTGAAAGGATTTCGTTAGGGCTTTAGAAGACTCCGAAATCATAAAAACCTTGCAAAACCCGATTAATTCAAGCTAAAAACATTATCAACGTTATGACACCTGCTAAGTATTTTTTACGGGAAAAGCCTGCAAAAACCAACTATTCGATGCCAGATTAGCATTTACATTTCTATGTGTGTCCTTAAATTCTCATCGATTTTTCAGCCTTCCGCCTCTGAAAAATTCCATGACAACTTCCTTCCCGCAATCAGCAATTTTAAGAATAAGATCGAGTGCCAAAAGAGGTTTGCCATCACCAGATAAGTCTACAAAATACTTCTCCCCATCAGGATGAGCTATGAATAATCTTTCAAGAAATCTCTTCGCCTGGGAGAAGCTCATTACTCGCCCGGTTTTGCGTTTGTTGAAGCAATATTCGCAATCAAGGTTACATGCATCGACAATAGAAAGGCAGAAAACATAATATGCCGGCTTATCCTTCTTCACCTGAACGATTAAATTGGCTTCCAAATATTCCTTATATTCACAAGGAACAATGATGTGACGTTCAACATCGATGTAAAACTGCCGACCAAGCACAGTGAAATGTCTGGAATCATTCATGACAATCGCAACTCTTTTGAATTATTTACCTTGGAAAGCGTGTCCGCTAGCATCCTGGACGCGATCTCGTACATCCGCTCGCCGACGGACCTGTCGATCCTGTATCGTTGCTCGACGGTCTTCATTGTCGCCATGGTCAGATTCTTGTAAAGCCTATATTTAATAGCGTCTAGGGAACGGTATAAATCGATCCTTATCTCGATCCCGTCGTCGGCGTGGAGGGATAGCGCGTATCTCTTGTCCTCGATTTCCTCAAACTCCATCGGCTCGATGACGCCAGAGCCCGCCAAGGGCGAGACGACGTCGCAAATCCGCGAATCCGTGACGTAAAGATACCTTACCAACTCGCCGCTTGGGCCATAGCAAGTCAGCAGGTCGCACCTTTCGCTCATCAAGGCTATCCCCCTCCCCACGTCTTCGGCGTAGTAGTCGCGCTGGGAGTCGTAGTCATGGACCTCGAGCATCCAGCTGCAGGACGGGAGGCAAAGGGCAAGCGAGGCAAGCCCCGCGAGGCCGAGGATGGGATGCCTCAGCATGAGGACACCCCCAATGTCGAATTCGTCAAGATAAAATCGATAAAGCCTTGGGCAATCTTCTTTCTCCTCTCGAAACTGTCGTTCCCTCTTTCATTCAGTTTCATTAACCTTGGGTCCACAGTGGTATTGTTAATGGGGCTTTTCCCGGCCATTGCAAAACGTTCAGAAACAATCGTAAACGCCATTATCAATTAGATTTTATAGGCGAAGAAGGCTGGGGTTGCATTGCCCTCATAATCGAAAAGGCATTGATTGGCCCATTCGTTGTTGGTGGGCTTATCAGTCTCGTGCGTGTATTCCTCGCCGATTTTCGTTGCCCAGGTAAGGCCTGCTAGCGGAAGCCAAAACGGCTCCCACCAGATAATGGCACCAACGTCATGTTCTTTTGCTCTCTTAAAGAGCTCCTTGGTGAAGGCAAGTTGCCCTTCCAAGGTGATTGGGTAAGGCGCATAGACGTTGTCTTGAGATAAAAGGTTATCCGAAAGAAGCGGTACGAATGTCTCATGAAGGTGGGTGCTAGCTTTGGTGGTAAAACCATAGGAAGTCTCGACGATCCAAACAGGCTTATGGTAACGCGCCTTCACGGCATCGATGTTATCGAAGACCATGTCGAAGGTACCATGCCAATAAGGATAGAACGAGACACCGATGATATCGAAATCCAGTTTGGCCGCGCTCACTTCATCGAAGAACTCGCGATAGGTCGCTTGATCACCGCTTTTCTCAAGATGGATGATGATGCGTGTTTTCGGCATGACCTCTCTAGCAGCCTTAACGCCGGCTTTTAAGAGGCGAATCAACGATTCGTAATTGCCTCTTTTCCCGTCTGGGTTAGGTGTTAATTTCCCCAATGGCCAAAGCATGCCGTTGGTGATTTCGTTGCCGATTTGAACGCTATCAAGGACAATGCCATCTTTTTGGATATCGGTTAAGGTTTTCTTGGTGTATTCGTAAATCCCTTCAACCGCTTGATCGATGGTGAAATCTCTCCAAGCTTTGGGGAGAAATTGTTTGCTAGGGTCGCACCAGAAGTCCGAATAATGGAAATCTAGCAAGATCTTGTAGCCCTTTTCCATCCCTTCTTTTGCCATTTTGACAAAGGATGGATAGTCAACCGTGCCACCACCATAAGGACGGCCTTGCTCATCATAAGGATTCATCCAAAGACGAAGTCTTAAAAGAGAGACGCCATTATGGTCGTGCATATAGGAGATCGGTTCTACCTCTTCTCCCGAAACAAAATATCTAGCCCCCGCTTCACGCGTTTCAAGTATGGTTGAGGAATCGATTCCAAGAATCATAGTTCACCTTTCTGATACCGGTGGAAATGGAGAGGCTCGTTATCCGCTCCAATCGGTTCTAAACGATCTGCAAGGTGACCGTATTTCATCTTGCAAATCTCATTATACTGAAGAACCTTTTTCTCGTCGCCGTGGAAGCAGCAACGAATGCAATAATATTCATGTTTCTCTTCATCGTAGAACATATCGATGTCGAGGTCGCGGTTGAAACAAACCGGGCAACGGAAATTTAGTTTCCCTTTCTTAGCTTGAGCCATGATTTGAGCACTCCTTTGCTGCATTTCTTTTTGGCGATGAGACCAAACATCGGCGAGAAGGCAATGCCTTCCTCTGCGACAGGGGCGGTATCGTCTCCGCCGACTTCGATGTAGGTATCAATTTGAGGGACTTTTGCATAGGAAATTCCGTTTTTGCCCTCAAGTTTTCTATTTTTGTAGAGATATGGAATCTCGACTTTAGAAGCACCGTCGATGCCAAGCGTGATGCCTGTCATATCCAAGGAATACTCTTCCTTGCCATAGGTGCCGACGAGGTAATCCTCGATTTCGACTTCGAGGTTGTTCGGGTTCTCGAGAATGATACGTTCGAAGATGATCTTGCCTTCGCCTTTGATGAAGGTGAAACGGCTTTGCATCTTCAAGCTTCCCGCGGAGAACTTGATCTCGAATGGATCGGTCGTCGCGACCGTGTTGCCGTCGACCTTGGAATAGGTCGCCATCGTTCGGACTAAGGCAAGGTCAGCGATCTCATTGCCGTATTTGATGCGGCAGGATTTCAAAGTCCCTTGTCCAGCATAATGGGTGAAATACCCGGCACGATAATTGGCTTGGATGATGTATGGATAAGAAGCGTTATACGCATTTCCGGTTCCAATGCCGACTGGGATATCGAGCTTGGCTGCGTAGTTGCGGAGATCAATCATCGCACCGCCTTGGTTGAAGTCGAGGCAGCAACGAAGGAATGGGTCATAGTACCAAAGGTATTGTTTCTGCGAACCATAGAGGATGTCCTGCCAAAGCGCGACTTCTGGAGTGTTGTAATCTGGGTGTTCTGCGCGATAGTAATCGGCATATTCTTCCATCGTCATATCGCGGAGGCGTCCCTCTTTCTTGAGTTTGCCATAGTACGCTAAAGCGTCTTCATAAGACTTCTTAAGCAATTCATAAGGGGCTTCCCAGCGGCCGAGTTTGTTCAGCCATCCTGGCCCAACGAACATCATGTTATAAGCATGGCCATCATTGTATTTGCCCTGCTGAATGAACATGTCGACAAGGTTGAAGAAATAAGGAAGCTCATTGTCTTCGTAGATCATGCCGCGAAGGACGTTCTGCGGGTGGGTACCGAAGTTCGATCCGTTGCCATCGAAGCACGCCATCGGGTCACGAGAAAGATGTGGAATCGCAACGATGCCAGAATCATCGCTCTTATCGGAAGCAGGCATCGCCGAATTCACCTTAGAAGGAATCCATGGAGCCCATGGACCGCCATCCATGAAGGTATACCAAGAGTTATTGGTGGTGTGATAAGCCTTAACGCCTTCTTCAAAGCAAGTCGCAACCGCGCATTTCACCATCGGATACTTTTCCTTGATGTAGTTGATAGTGAATGCATCAAGGTAATAGGAACCGGTGGATGCTGGGTAGAATCCGAATCTTCTTTTGAAGAATTCGAAGCAGTCATCGACGATTGCCATCTTATCTTCGTTAGAGAACATCCAAATGCAGAAATCCTTGGTTTTGTATTTCTCTTCAAATTGAGGGCAAGGTAGGCCAAGGAGGGTCAAAGCGATTTCATCGCCATATTTCTCGTGATGCTCTTTGGCAAGGCCTACGACCTCGTCGGAGAACAACGAGGCGTAGGTCATTTCGATTGTGGTTTTGAGACCGTTTTTATGAGCGGTCTCTTGTTGGAATAAGAAGATTTGGAGGGACTCATCCAAAAGGGAGTCGTCCCCAAGCTCATCCTTTTTCCCTGACTGCGTGATCTTCTGCGCGTATTCAGGCGCCATTTCTGGCCTGTGGATGAGAGTCAAAACAAAATCAGTTTTCATAAAATCACCTACAAAAGTCGGTTATTTTGCAAGAAGGAGGTCAGTGAAGTGTCCCCAAGAACCAGCCTTGCCATTCACACGGAATCCAATGGTAAGATCGCCAGCTTTGGCTAAGTTAATGCCATCGACAGAAACAAGGGTCGCGGTAGAAGCCCAGCCATTTGGATTCATCTTCGCTTTAAGATCAACGATGGTTTCGTTGCTGTTATCCACGAAGTAATAGAATTCAAACTTATCAAAGTTCTCAGGCTTATCGGCGTTGATGTAGAAACTAAATGTGTAGTCTCCAGCTTCAAGCGCTTTCAACTGCTTATGCATCGCAAAGTTATAAGCTTTGTCAGACCAGAAATGGATTTCTGTCGCGCAGGTAGATGGAGAGCCAACCGCGTCACCACCGCTGTTATCGACAACGCTCATGGCGCCGCTATTTTCATCATAGGTCCAACCAATGGTCGCGCCGATGCTATTGGTTAGTTCGAAGCCTTCGTTTTCATCGACCGGAGCTTGCTCTTGATGTTTGGAGAATGACCAGACATCGCAATGTCCCCAAGCGTCGCCTTGCTGCTCGCAATAAAGACCGATTTTGAGTGTATTGGAGGTACCCGTGAGTTCGATTTCGTCAATCGCGACGCGAACCATGTACTTCGCTAAAGGTGAGCCATAGCCCTTAACAGAGTCAAGAATCGACTTGCTGACTCTTTCTCCGCCATTGAGTTCATACCAGATGTCAAAGACCTTGTAGTCGCTCTTCATCGCACCCGCCATAATACGGGTGGCAAGGTCGAAGGAACCAGCGGCGGTAACCGTGATGGTTTGGCTGAGTTCCCAGGTATTTTCTGAGGTGCTATACCAGTGGAAGTATTTGCTGCCATCGAGGTTGCCTTCCGATTTGGCTTCGATACGAGCGCCGCCTGGAACATTAGAGGTTGCTTCCCATGGAGCGCTGACTGCGACTTGCTCACCTTCTGGCTGATTCTCGAAGGAGAAATCATCGACCCAGTTGGTTTGAGCAATGACATTAGCAACGATGTTATAGGTATCAGAACCGCTGGAAACGGTGCCGTTGACGGTGAAGGTGCCATCATCGACGATCGCGTCGAGATCGGTTTGGCTCCAAATAACTGGAGCAGTACGAAGCGCGTCGAAGTCAGAATAGGTTAACGCGGTGGAAGGAAGTTTGACGCCTTCGCGGAGGTTGACGGTGACTTCGATTTCGTTCTCGCGAATGCCTAAGATATGCTCGGTCGCGGCTTTGGAGCCGTCTTGGAGCAATTTATAGGTGCTGATGGAAGGAAGAGCTTTGCCAGTGAAGGAGAACCAGCCTTGGTTCGCCCATGCGGAACGGCAGGAGAATTCAGAATAGGTGACTTCCCATTTGGAAGCATCCCATTCGCCAGCCGCCACATCTTCTTTGGCGGTATAGATTTCGCCATTATAGGCAACGACATTGCCTTTCTTATAGGCGGTAGAGGCTTTGAAGTTATATGGATCACGGCCGTGAGCGTTGTAATACTGCCCAACTGGTGTGGCCCAGGTGGAACCTCTTACTGGAAGCCATGCTGGTTCCCAATAGAAGCAGCCTTGGCCGCAGTGATCTTTGGCGTTGGCGATGGTTTGAACGATATCGCGGATCGCCGTGGTTTGACCTTGCCAAGAGGTGAGATAGCCACCTGCATTTTCAAGGTGAGAACCATATTGATTAGACGCCCATTCGGTCGCTTCATCGGTGAAACCATAGGAGGTCTCAACAACCCAAGATGGCTTGTTATAGGTGTCTTTGATGTATTCCATCATCCAAGTGAGGTTATTTTGCTCACCGTGCCAGAATGGATAATAGGAGAGGCCAACGATGTCATAGTCGACATTGGCTTCTGCCATCGCGGCAAGGAAGTTTTGACAGCTCTTCTTGGTCTTGATGTTGGTGAGATGGATCATGGTTTTGATCTCAGGGAAGACGCTGCGAGAAGCATCAACACCCGCTTTCACCATCGCGGCGATGCCATCAGGAGCTTCATTGAAGCGGAAGCCAGCAAGACCGGTATTCTCTTCGTTACCGATTTGGACGGAGTCGATGGTAACACCAGCGTTTTTAAACGCCTTAAGTACGCCAGCGGTATATTCGCCAAGAAGGGATGGCATATCGGAAAGGAATTCGTCTTGCCATTCTTTTGGAACAAAGAATTTGGACGGGTCTGCCCAGTGGTCAGAATAATGGAAGTCCAAGAGGACCTTCATGCCTGCCGCTTTGGCGCGCTTGGCAAGATAGATATCAGTGGCCAAGTCGTTGTTGCCGCCGCCATACGGGAGGCGGTTTCCATCCGCGTCTTTGACGGTATCACTATATGGATCGTTCCAAAGGCGGAGACGGCAGTAGTTCACGCCGTTATCGGCTAAGATCTTGAAGACATCGCCAGGCTTTCCGTCTTTGTCATAATAGACGCCGCCATGGGCCTCGACTTCCGCAACCGCGGATAAGTCGGCGCCAAACGCGAAGTCATTGACGAGATTGGTGACCGGATTCACCTTGATGCTGTCATATTCATAAGCTTCGTCGTTGATGAGCTCTTCCGAACCACTTTCAACCGGGATATCTGGCTTGTATTCGGATACGGAGATGGCTTCGACGCTAGAATAGTCTTGCTTTGAAGTCGTTGCTTGGCCGCCGGTAGATTGATCGCCCGTGGTCGTAGCAGGCTGAGGATTGTTGCCACCGCAGGCCATTAACATGCCAGCGGCGCACGAGAGGACGAATAGGATTCGTTTCTTCATTGGATTTTACCTCCTTGGTTACGGTAATGAAGCGGTGATACGCCATAATAGGTCGTAAACACCTTTGAGAAATGCAGCGGGGAACTATATCCCACTGCTTTCGACACATCGGAAATGCTTGAGGAACTAGAACATAATAGTTTCGAGGCGGCGTCCATGCGCACGTCCGTCAGGTAACGCTTGGGAGAGACCTCGCCTTGCTTAGCGAACAAGTTGGCAAGGTAATTCGGCGAGACGGATACCGAACGTGCGACATCAACGATGGTGATGGGGAATTGGAAGTTGTTTCTGATATAAGCCTTCGCGGCTTGGATGTGGCCTTTTTCATATGCGTCGGGGGCGCTGTGTTCACGTGACCCTTCGACCATATCGGAAAGTAAGAGAAGCAAATGTCCAAGGCATTCGATCTCGAACCTTCCTTTTCCATAGAAAGAGTCATAAATGGATTCGAAATGCGTTTTCCAATTTTTCGTTTTATCGTGCAAAACCGGGTTATTTTTGGATAATCCAGCGCGTTCAAGCAACGTGGATGCTTTCGATCCATCCACCCCGATCCAGAAATAGGACCAGGGGTTTTCAGTGGATGGAAGATAGGTCGCGCCTTCTCCGGCGGGGATGAAGAAGCAGTCGCCTGCTTTTAGCAAATAGGTCCTGCCTCCGAAGATGAATTCCCCTTGACCGGAATAGACATAATGGATCACCGGATAGTCTTTGGGGGTGAAGTGTATGCGCTTATCCGCGATGCAAACTTCTCTCCCCGCTTCACGTAAAGCAAGCTCGAGATAGTAAGACACATCAAGGATGGATGGCTGCATCGCTTTATCCTTTCACGGCACCGCCGGTGACGCCGCCAACATAGTATTTCTGGACAGAGAGGAACAAGATGGAGAGCGGGATTGCGACGACAACCGAGCCAGCGGCATAGGCGCCGAACCAATCCGTGATGTTCATCTGACCGACGAAACTTAATAAGCCTAAGGCAACCGTGTAGTCCTGAACCAAGGCATCATTGCCAAGGATCATCTTCGCGAAGACGAAGTCAACCCAAGGCGCCATGAACGAGGTGATCAAGGTATAGACGATGATTGGCTTAGAAAGCGGGACGAGGATTTGGAAGAAGATGCGGGCGCGGGAAGCACCATCGATCTTCGCCGCTTCGTCGATTTCCATCGGGATGGTATCGAAGAAGCCCTTCGCGACCAAGTAACCAAGCGCCGCACCAGCCGAATAGGCGATGATCAAGCGGACAAGGCCAACATTGAGGTGGAAGACATATTGGAAGATGAAGTAAGAGACGAACATGGTAAGCATGCCAGGGAATAAGGCGATGACCATGGAGATGTTCATTAATCCTCTTCTCTTCTTGAACTGGAATCTTGAGAAAGCGTAAGCGGTCGCAAGAATCATCAAAGTGGAGAGAATCGTTGAGCAGACGGAGACGATCAAGGTGTTCAAGAACCAACGTGGGAACATGTTGATCGAGTCGATCTTGGTAAACAACGTCACGTAGTTTTCAATCGACCAGACCTTCGGGAAGAACTGGGTCATAACCGGACCAGAGAGTCCGCCGGTGAAAGAAACAAGGATCAACCAGATGATTGGGATGAGCCAAATCAAGACAAGCAATGCGATGAGCAAGTTATGGAGAATGGTGAGGATGGTCTCCTTTGCTCTTTTGCTGCGCATCTTGGATAAATTGCGATGCTGCGTAGCTGCTAATTCATCAGAATCTGGCCGTTTTGCAAAGATATCGAGAGTTTCGGCACCCAAAACCTTGGTAGAAAGATGTAAGTCATAGACCCCGTCTTTGCCGATGACGATATCCCCGCTGCCGTCTTGGCAATCGGACTCGTCGCGGTTAACACCGCTGAAGCCGATGTTGCGGCCACTGGAGACAAGATGGAGGCGATCACCCGCTGCGAGTGTAACGCCGAAAGCGATGAGTTCATCGGTTCCGACTCCACCAAGGAGCTGGATATTGCGTTTTTTGCCGTCTTTGCCAACGACGACGGCACGCCATGGATTGCGACGTGAAATTTCCATTATCCCATCCTCCTTTCTCTCTTACCACCTGTGGTGAGGTTGAAGGTGATCAGGGTGAATGCCGTTGAAATGACGAACATGATGATACCGATGATAGAGGCAAGATAATATTTCTTTTCCGCCCCAGAGGTGATCATGTTGTAGAGCCAGGTGATCAGCAAGTCCGACTCACGGGCGTTGACGTCGATATAGGCCTGGTTGGAAGAAGCGCCGTCCATCGTAAGAAGATAGATGACGTTGAAGTTGTTGATGTTAGAAACAAAGCTGGAGATAAGATAAGGGGTGCAAACCTGCATGATGTAAGGCATGGTGATCGACCAGAACATCTTGACGCGGCCAGCGCCGTCGATACGGGCGGATTCGTAAAGATCTTCTGGGATGTTGAGCAAGATGCCGGAGATCATGAGCATCAAATACGGGAAGCCAACCCAGCAGTTGACCACGATGATGGTGAATTTTGTGGTCAATGGGTCCGTTAAGAAACGGATGGATTCGTGGATGATGCCCCACTGCATCAACAAGGTGTTCACGATGCCGTTATCATCCAAGAAATAACGGATGAGCATCAAGGAGACGAACTGCGGAACGGCGATGGTAAGGACAAAGCCGGTACGCCACACCTTGGTGAAGCGGGTACGCTTGGAATTGAGCAATAAAGCAAGTAATAAGCCGCCGAAGAAGCAGGTGAAGGTCGCGAAGAACGCCCAGATAAGGGTCCAAAGCAACTGTCTGCCGAAGACGAAGGCGAAGCTGCCAGTCCCAATGCCGAAGAGTTC
>ONWJ01000173.1 GCA_900321535.1 uncultured Erysipelotrichaceae bacterium | reverse complement strand
TGTATCGCATCCTTTCCAACATCCTCGAATTCTTGCTTTGCTTGATTCATCGCCAAGACGGTGTGCGAGTGAAACATCTCTTCGCCTCCATTTCTAGAAGCTTTGTAATCTCGATGAGCGATGAAGAGATTTATCATCGCATCCAAGAGGAAACTTATTTGGAAGCGAACTGGGTGACTTCTCTTTCCGCTCGCGTTGAAGAATTCTCGAAGTTGTCTTTGCCTGAGCTTTTCCATGAAATCATCTGCCAATTCGATATCGTTTCTAAACTCCCATCTGTTAAGAATGTATTGCCGAATTTCGAACGAATCGAAAGCCTTTATGAGGCAAGCAAAACCGGCGCATCCTTCGGGTGGAATCTTGAAGATTTCGTCACCTATCTAAAAGACTTGGATGATTACGACATTTCACTCTCCCAAGATATTCCTCCTTCTGATTCTGAAGCTGTGAAATTAATGTCAATCCATGCCTCAAAAGGCTTGCAATTCCCAATCGTTTATTTGCCTCAACTTTATTACAAATTCAAAGTTTCTGTTCCAGGAGAAAGCCAGTTGTTCTCCTATGATTTGGAATATGGGCTTTTGCTTCCGAACGTCGACGAAAACGGGCAAGGAGCGAACATTGCCTCAACCCTTCATGATGTCTCTGACCAAGAAGCGAATGTCTCGGAAAGAATGAGGCTTTTCTATGTTGCTTTGACCCGCGCTGAAGAGGCTGCGATCCTCGTTGAATGCGAAGGCAAACTCGATGAAAACGGCAATCCATCACGGACGATTTTGGACTCCGTCTCCTCTTCGAAAAAGTTCTCGGATTTCCTTTCATTCATCCAAGCTCCTCTGCCTTCTTCTCACGTTGAAGTCGAAGCGCTTCACCCCATCGTCCGAAGTGGTCTGAATCAAGAAAGAACGTTGTCATTCAAATCTATCACTAATGAAGCGGTGGCCATTCCACCTGCAATCCGACCATCGAAAGAGATTCAAGGCAAGGTGGACGAGGGTGCCTTGGTGTTCGGTACGCGATTGCACCGACTCCTCGAATTAACCGATTTGCATCGAAAAGACGTTTCGTGGATCGCTGATCCAAAAGAGCGTGCGATCATCAAAAAGGCCATTGATTTGCCACTTTTATCAATTCCTGAAGAGGCGGATGTTTATAAAGAATATCAATTTATCGATGACTCAGGGCAAGTTGGCATCATCGACTTATTGCTCATTTATCCTGATAAAGCAGTCATCGTGGATTACAAAACAAGCAATATCAACGACCTTTCTTATGACAAACAAGTCAAAGCGTATGCCTCTTATGTGAAGAAGGCTTTCCATAAGCCGGTTAGGATGCATTTGCTTTCTATATTGAAAGCAGAGACTCGCGAAGTATTGTGATTCCTGTATAATGACGGCGTGGAAAACCCCAACCTCATTGATTTTGAAACGTTTCAACAACTGCTAAAGAACTGGAATGTCCCAGAATCTTTTGATGTGCGGTTTCTTTACGATACCTACGTCTATGCCGCCGAAGGTGTCTCCTCGATGTCGGATGAGTCTAGTTTCGTTGCTGGACTTGGTTTTAACTCGCTTCAGGTCATCCTTTATTTGATCAACGAACACGGCTTCTATCTTTCCACCCATCCTGACCGCCAGCAGAAGGACTTGGTAGAGGATGAAGAATACCAGAACTTCCTTGCTTCGGTCGCGTTAGATAAATACTTCACCAACGAGCATCTTGCTTATCGCATGGGCTCTTTGACCAATCGTTTCTCTCCTGCGATGTCGACGATTGATTTGTATTTGAATTTCATCCTCGGCATGCTCTCTCGTTATAAGCAGGGCAATCCCAGCCAAACCTTGATCGTTGACATCATGAACAAAGGTTTTCAGGTCTCTAAATGTGTCGCCTCGTTATTAGAAGGCGGCTATGAGACCGAAGCGTTTTCCACTTGGAGAACGTTGCATGAAAACGAATGCATCCTTCACGTGCTTGTTAAATATGGCCCGAAGGTCATGGAACGTTATTTGAAGCACATCCGTTATGGTGTTGCCTTTAGAGGTGGCCTCGCCACCAAAGAAGAGACGGATGAAGTGTTCGTCGAGATCAAGGCCACAATGAAAGAAATCGGCCTTAAGAGCAAAGACATGAAGCGTTTCATCGAATATGGTTGGCTTCTAGGCGTTCCTGATGTCATGAAGCAAGAAGGCTTCAAGTTCAATTTCCGCGATGGCGTTCAGCGTGTCGCAGGATTAAGGAATTACTCAAAGGTCTACGAGATGTCTTCCGAGGTTGCCCATTCCTCCCCGGTCCTTATCTATTCTAGGAAGAATTATTTCTACTCGATTGCATTACTAAATCTCTATGAATCCTTCCTTCGCTTAGAGAAGATCTTCACCTCTTTGTATATGTCGACGGTTTCAGAAGAAGAGCGCGATCGTTATATCCGTATGCGCAAGCTCTATTATTGGGAGGTTATGGCGGCATATGAGCAAGAAAAGATTCGTTTCAATAAGATGCAGCCAGCTCAGCCAAAACGATTGGAAGAGCAGCCTACGGAAGAAGAATAAAAGAATGATCGGCTTCGGCCGATTTTTCAATAACCCTGCAAAACCCGCTTGGATCAATAAAAAAAGAAGCGGGTTTTTTCCGCTTCTATCGATTTGAGATGAAATGCTCCTTATACGTCTGCGTAGCAAGAGCCGCCGATGAATTCTCTCATCAAGGAGTTGGATGGAACCCATTCATCCTCCATGGAGATGAAGAACTTCAACATACGCATCAAGCGTTCTGC
>ONWJ01000169.1 GCA_900321535.1 uncultured Erysipelotrichaceae bacterium | reverse complement strand
GAAACAATCTCTTCGGTTGGAACCTCATTTAACGGTGAAGCGACTTTATGAATCATCTTCACCTTTTGTTTTTGAATGGAAGTTACCTCTATCACGCGGGAACCGGAATAAGAAGCCGCGAGGGTGTTGGCTAGATTCAATAGGCTCTTCTTGGTGAGATCAGAAGTATAACCAAAGACGGAAGAGATGCCTTTTAAGATGCGGATTCCCGCCCCATAGGCCATGTTTCCTCCGACGGATTCGACTCTTCCGTTTTCCAGAGAACAATTTCTGGAATTGGTTTGTTCAAGATAGATCTCCGCATAATCCCCTCCGGTGGCAAGGCATGCGTTGAGAACTTGAATTGCTAATGATTTTGAAATCATAGACGACTCGTCCTTTCTATGGATTTTGCTGTTTAAGCAAAGTTGCAACGAAAAGTTTAGACCAAATCATCCAAGAAACAATAAAAACCAGCGTTTTTGAACGTAGCTCTCCCTTTTCGTAAGAATGGGCTTAGAATGAATTAGAAAGAAGAGGTATTTCATATGGCCCAATTGCTTTATCAAGGACACGGTTCGCTTCGCATCATCACTAGCGAAGGCAAAGTCGTCTATATCGACCCCTATGCAGGGGAGGGGTATGACAAACCTGCTGACTTGGTGTTGATCACCCATGAGCATTATGACCATAATGCGATCCACCTTCTCACTTTAAAGCCAGAGACTATCATCATTCGCAGCAAAGACGCGCTTCAAAACGGAGTGTATTTCACCTTCGATTACTGTGGCTTGCATATTGAAGCGGTGCCTGCTGCCAACAAAAACCACCCGATCAATGAATGCGTTGGTTATCTCATTACCTTAGAAGGGACGGTCATCTATGTCGCAGGCGATACCTCTTATGTGCCGTTTATGGAAGAGAATCTTGCCAAACGTCATATCGACTATGCCTTCTTGCCGATCGACGGCATTTATAACATGGGGCCAGAAGAGGCCTCCAAAGTCGCCTCCATCATCAAGCCAGTTCACCTGCTTCCTTATCACACTCACCCAGGGATGCTCTTTGACATCAACCAGGTCATGAAAGTCCATTATGAAGGCGGCATGCTTCTTCAAGCGGGTAGGGCATTCGAATTCGGAAATCTTTAAAAAACCTGCAAAACCTACTTGGATTTTTGCAATTCGATAGATTTTTTCAGTTTCCATTTCTCAAGAAGAACGTTTATTCCGAAACGATTTCGATTGTTTTATTACGCCTAAAGGCGAGGTTTGTTTTGGCAATCAAGAAACCCTTCGAGAAAATAAGGAAAAATAAAGTTGAACACAAAGATGGTTTCTTGTATAGTTTATCCGCTCTCTGTGCGAGGGATTATCGCACGGCGAAAGGAGTTAAGAAAATGAAGAAAGATATCCACCCAACTTATCACCACTCGGTCGTGACCTGCACCACCTGCGGCAGCACCTTCGAGACCGGATCGACCTTTGGAGACATCAAAGTCGATACCTGCAGCAATTGCCACCCATTCTACACTGGCAAGCAACGCTTCGTTGCCGCTGACGGCCGTATCGACAAGTTCAACAAGAAACTTGCCAAAGCTCAAGCCAAGAAATAAGTTCGCATAATAAGAAAAAATCGTCGCGGCAAACGACGATTTTTCTTTACCTTGAGCGAAAGGCGCCCAAGGTTAGTATGTTGGGGATTAAAACCTACCAAAATCGAAGAAATTATGAAACTTACACCCATTATATGGTGTAAATATGCCAAAAACATATTGAATTTCGAGCAAGAAATACTACGATTGTTTTGTGCACTTTTAAGGAGACCTCAAAATGGAAAATAAGAAGAAACCGAGCATCGCGCTAATTTCCTCCATTGCTGGCTTTGTTTTATTCCTCCTTTCCGGCCTTGCTGTCGGCATCGGTGGATTGATTAATTGGATTCCTGCTGGCACTTATCAAGCTGTCAGCGGTGTCAAAGTCGGATATGGCGTGCGTGCTTCCATCAATAATTACTGGGGCTTATGGAGAGCGTGGCAATTCCCAAATAGCTGGGGCTATCTTGGCTTGACCATTCTCATGCTCGCCATCGTCATTGTTATCGCCGAAATTGTCTTAGTGATCCTCAAGAAGAAATATCTCTACATCATCGCTGCGTTAGCCCATGGTGTGACCCTTTGGTTCCTCCCATACCTTATCGTTTTGGGTTCAAGCCTTTGGGAATCTGGCAAAGGATCTGGAAAAGGCAGCGTTCTCGTCGCCGGCGCCACCGTCTTGTGTATCTTAGGCATCCTTGCTCTTTGCTATCCATTCGTGGAAATGCTTTGCAAGAAGGAAAAGAAAGTCGAAGAAGAAGCGGCTGACCAGAAAGTCGATGCTGTTGACGAACAAGATGTCCGCCGCATCATCGCTGAAGAACTCGAACGCCACATCAACGAACTCCATATCGAAGAATTCGAAGAGGTTGCAGAAGAACCATACGAAGAAGACGAATCCGAGCAGGAAGAGGTTGTTGAAGAACCAAAGCAACCAGTGAAGGAAGAACCTGTTAAAGAAGAGCCTGTCCAAGAGGAGGCCGTCGAAGAACAACCTGCTGAAGAAGAAAAGGTTGAAGAACCTGTCGAGGAAGCGAAAGCGGAAGAGCCGGTTGTCGAAGAAAAAGAAGAAGAGCCGGTTGAAGAGCAGCCTGCCGAGGAAGAACCCGTTCAAGAAGAACCGGCCGAAGAACCCGCTGAGGAAGAAGCCGATGAAGGTTCTGATGATGACGCTGAAGAAGCCGATGAAGGCGAAGAGGGCGAAGAAGGTGCAGAAGGGGATGAAGACCCATTCAGCAAATTCAACAAACGCCGCCGTTCTTCCTTCGAGTCCAAACTCAAGAAAGCGGAACCTGAACTCCGTCAAAAATATTATGAGCTTCGCGACTACATCAAATCCTATGGCATCAAGAACCGTATCTCCATTCCAGGCGATACCTTCTCAGCCCACCGCGAACGTTACGTATTCTTGGCCTTCCAAGGCAAACATATCAAAGCTTACTTCGCTTTGGATCCGGATGCCTATGCAGGATCGACCATCCCAGTTCGCAAGGTTGAAGCGAAGAAGTTCGAAGATATCCCAACCCTCTTCAAGATTCAATCCGACTTGTCATTGAAGCGTGCAAAGAAGCTTGTCGATGACGTTATGGCCATCAAAGGCGTACAAAAAGTCGAAGAAGAACCAGAAGAAAAATAAATAACCTTCAATAACGACTAGCTCCCTCGAGGAGCTTTTCGTTTTCTTAGAATAGAAGGGTTTTGCAGGGTCTTTTTTGAATTTTTGATATTTGTTTTCGTTTTCTTTTCCCGTAGGCGTGCTTATGTG
>ONWJ01000059.1 GCA_900321535.1 uncultured Erysipelotrichaceae bacterium | reverse complement strand
CGTGGAAGTCCGCATTGATACATCTTAAGGTCTGGTCCGACCGCGATGACAGAACGTCCGGAATAGTCGACACGTTTGCCAAGGAGGTTCTGACGGAAGCGACCTTGTTTGCCTTTGAGTCCGCTAGAAAGGGACTTGAGTGGGCGTCCGCTTGGGCCGGTGACGGCTTTGGTGCGGCGTCCGTTATCGATAAGGGCGTCCACCGCTTCCTGCAACATACGTCTTTCGTTCATCAAGATGACGCCTGGGGCGTTCATGTCGATGAGCTTTTTCAAACGGGTGTTGCGGGAGATGACACGGCGATAGAGATCGTTGAGATCGCTGGCCGCGAAACGACCGCCGTCGAGCTGAAGCATTGGACGGAGATCGGGTGGGATGACCGGGATGACGTCGAGGACCATCCATTCCGGTTTCTGATTGGAATCGCGGAAGGCATTGATGACCTCAAGGCGTTTGGCGAGCTGGAGACGGCGTTGGCCGGTGCAGCCGCGGAGTTCGGCGGAGATGGTTTGGAATTCCTTCTCAAGATCGACTTCGGAGAGAAGTTTCTTGATGGCGGAAGCGCCTTCACCGAATTCGGCGCCGGTGTATTTGCGGATGAAATGCGCGGTGGAGAAGAAGTCGAAGGTTTCGGCTGGGTTCTTCATCCTCGCGATAAGCTCTTCGGCGCGGATTTGATCAGCTTCGGACTCGATCTCATTTTTGAATTCCTCGATCGTCTCGACGAAAATCTGACGAGCGGCGGATTCGGAGAGATACATCTTCTTTTGCAAGACGTTGGAACGGCCTGGATTCAAGCAGATGTGAGCGGCGAAGTAGATGACGTCTTCGAGCTGTTTTGGGGAGATCTCAAGAACCAAACCCATACGGGATGGGATGGATTTGAGATACCAGATGTGGGAGCATGGGGAGACAAGCTCAATATGGCCCATTCTCTCACGACGGAATTCTTTGGAGATGACCTCGACACCGCACTTTTCGCAGGTGATGCCTTGGTAACGGATCTTCTTGTATTTGCCGCAGTGGCACTCATAGTCCTTGGCAGGACCGAAGATCTTCTCGCAGAAGAGACCGCCCATTTCTGGCTTTTGGGAACGGTAGTTGATGGTTTCGGCCTTGGTGACTTCGCCATGGCTCCAGGAACGGATGGTGTCTGGAGAGGCTAAGCCGACTTGGATGGCGGAGAGGTTGTTGACGTCGAACCCACGATCCTCACGAGGTTTGCGGGTGACTTCAGGACGTTGTTCCAATTCTGGTTTTTCGTTCATTGTTTGGTCCTCTCTTTCTCTTATTCATCGCTGCCGCTGATACGGCTGGAGATGGTAAGGCCTTCTTCGGCCGCGGCTTCGTTAGCGATTTCCACGGTCGCGGTTGGATCTTCTTCCTCAGCCTTCGGAGCCATTTCGGCGCGAATGGAGGAATTGGTCTTGCGCTCCTCGATGAGGGATTGACGGGCAAGTTCATCCATGTCGATGACTTTGCCGTTGTTATCGAAGAGTTCCACGTTCATGCCAAGACCCTTGAGTTCTTTGGTGAAGACCTTGAAGGCTTCTGGCATGCCCGGGCGTGGGATCTGATAGCCTTTGATGATGGCTTCGTAAGCCTTGCGGCGGCCGACGCGATCATCGGATTTGATGGTGAGCATCTCTTGGAGGGTATGGGCAGCCCCGTAAGCTTCGAGGGCCCAGACTTCCATTTCACCGAAACGCTGACCACCGTTTTGCGCCTTACCACCAAGCGGCTGCTGGGTGACAAGGGAGTATGGTCCGGTGGCGCGAGCGTGCAATTTGTCGTCGACCATGTGCACGAGTTTGATCATGTACTGGACACCGACGGCGATACGCTCGGCAAAGGGTTCGCCGGTACGTCCATCATAGAGGATGGCCTTGCCATCTTCGGAGATGCCGGCTTTCTTCATTAAGTCATAGACTTCTTGGTTGGAAACGCCATCGAACGCCGGAGTCGCAACGCGCATATTGAGCTTGCGGCAGGCAAGTCCGAGGTGAACCTCGAAGATCTGACCGATATTCATACGGGATGGAACGCCCATCGGAGAAAGAAGGATATCCACTGGGGTGCCATCGGCTAAGAACGGCATATCCTCGACCGGAAGGATCTTGGAGATGACGCCTTTGTTACCGTGACGGCCGGACATCTTGTCGCCTTCGGAGATCTTTCTCTTCTGGACGATATAGACGCGGACGACTTCGTTGACGCCTGGAGGGAGCGGGTCTTTGTTCTTGCGGGAGAAAATCTTGACCGCATGGACGATACCAGCGCCGCCATGAGGGACGCGGAGAGAGGAATCTTTGCCTTCTCTGGTCTTCTCGGCGAAGATGGCCATGAGGAGTTTCTCTTCTGGGGTCGGCTCGGTTTGGCCCTTCGGGGTGATTTTGCCAACGAGGATGTCGCCTTCTTTGACTTCGGCGCCCGGAACGATGATGCCACGCTCGTCGAGGAAGGCTTTTGCCTCTTCGCCGACGTTTGGAATATCGCGGGTGATTTCTTCGGAGCCAAGCTTGGTTTCACGGCATTCGAGTTCGTATTTCTCGATGTGGATGGAGGTGAAGGTGTCGTCTTTGACCATGCGTTCGGACATGATGACGGCGTCTTCGTAGTTATAACCATTCCAGGTCATGTAAGCGACGAGGATGTTTTGACCAAGGGCGAGCTCGCCATTGCGCATGGCTGGGCCATCGGCAATGATCTGATCGGCTTTGATCTTGTCTCCAGGACGCACGATTGGGGTCTGGTTGATGCAGGTTCCTTGGTTGGAACGATCGAATTTCTGCAAATGATAGGTGCGGGTTTCCTTGCCTTCTTTGACGACGATGCTTTGGGAGTCAATGGATTTGACGACGCCGTCTTTGACCGCGACCACGGCAAGGCCAGAGTCTTTGGCGATCACTTGCTCCATGCCAGTCCCAACGTATGGGATGGATGGGCGAAGAAGCGGCAACGCCTGACGTTGCATGTTGGCACCCATAAGAGCACGGGTGGCGTCATCGTGGGCGAGGAATGGAATGCAAGCCGCGGCGATGGAGACGACTTGCTTTGGAGAAACGTCGACGTAATCGACGAGTTCCTTGGCGATCATGGTGTTGTCTTCATCGTGACGGACGACGATTTCCTCATCGAGGATCTCACGAACCACCTCTTCCTCATCATCGCAGGTTGGGTCGATGGTGCAGAGTTTGACCATGCCGCCGAGGTTGATATTGGCTTCGGCGATGTAATGGCCTCTTTCATCATCGGCGGAGAGGTATTCGGTGCGGGTTTCAGACATGTAAGCCTTGCCGTTGAGGTGATAGACCAAACGATAAGGGGTCATGATGAAGCCGTATTGGTTGACCTTCGCATAGGTGCAGAGGTTGTTGATAAGACCGATGTTCTGACCTTCTGGAGATTCGATTGGGCAGATACGGCCGTAATGGGTGTAGTGAACGTCACGGACTTCCATGGAAGCGCGGTCGCGGGTAAGACCACCAGGACCAAGAGCGGAAATACGTCTCTTGTTGGTGAGCTCCGCCAGCGGGTTGGTCTGATCCATGAACTGCGAAAGTTGGCTAGAAGCGAAGAATTCGCGGATGGAAGAGGTGAGCGGACGGATGTTGATGAGCGACTGCGGGGTGACGGTTCCGAGGTCGGAAATGGACATCTTTTGCTGAACCGTCTTGCTCATCTTGGTGAGACCGATGCGGAACTGGGTCTGGAGAAGTTCTCCGACGCAGCGGATACGTCTATTGCCAAGGTGGTCGATGTCATCAGTCTGGCCAAGTCCGTCTTGGATGTTGCAGTAATAAGAGAAGCAAGCAACCATGTCGGAGATGGTGACGCGAGAGATGGAGAGGTTGAGGTCGGTTCCGATGATGGAGCAGACGCGCTCGCCTTCTTTGTCGTTGGCGTAGACTTTGACAACGTTGACTTTGGTGTGTTCATCGAGTCTTTCGCCGCATTTGAGGGTTTTCTCATGGGCGCCTTTCTCGAAGACTTCCTCATCGCGGAGAGATGCGACATCTTCCTTGGTGAGGGTGTGTCCTTTGGTGAAGAGGATCTCACCGTCGACAGACATGAGGTTCTCAGCCAAAACGCGGCCGACCAAACGGTCATAGATGCCGAGTTTCTGGGCATATTTGAATCTGCCCGCGCGGCCAAGGTCATAACGCTTCTCGTCGAAGAATTTCTGGACGAGGAAGGTGACGATGCCGTCTGGGGTGATTGGTTCACCGGGTTTCAATTTGGTGAAAATCTCGGCAAGCGCTTCGTTTTTGGTGTGCGAGACGTTGTCCTTCTTGAGGGTAAGGCGCATCGCTTCGGTGTCGCCGAAAAGCTTGACGAGGGTCTCTTCGTTATCTAAGCCAAGGGCTTTGAAGAGGACGGTCGCCGGCATTTTGCGTTGACGGTCGATGCGGACATACATGATGCCTTTGGTGTCGCTCTCGAATTGGAGCCAGGTACCGCGGGTTGGGATGATCTCGCCGTTATAGATATGGACGCCGGATTTGTCCAAGGTGTCTTGGAAATAGGCGCCTGGGGAACGAACGATTTGGGAGACGATGACACGCTCTGCACCGTTGACGATGAAGGTGCCGGATTCGGTCATCAGTGGCAAATCGCCCATGAACACTTCGGCTTCTTTGATTTCGCCGGTGCTCTTGAAGGAAAGGCGAAGGGTGACTTTGAGCTTGCTCGAATAAGTCAAATCACCGGCCTTGCAGGTGAGTGGATCGTATTTTGGCTCTTCCAAACGGCAGGAGACATAATCGATGGCCAAGGTGTTGGAGTAGTTCGCGATAGGGAAAACTTCGCGAAGGACATCATCGATTCCTTTTTGGAGGAACCACTTGTAGCTATCGGTTTGAATCTCGACGAGGTAAGGGAGGGCGAGGTGACCAGAGATCTTGGAGAAGTCCAAGCGGCCATTAGGACCAGCTGGATAAGCTTCACCATTCGGATTCTTGTAATCGGTCATGGGAGTGAAGTTGTCTTCAATTGGCATTTAATTTGCTCCTTTTTGATACGCAATTAGGATTTTGTATCCTTTTTTACTAGCTAACTCTTCTACGCGTGGAAACAGCGTTTCCAAGTAGCGTCTGCAGGAATCAGCTCCCTGCTTTTTGCGGATAACGAGGACCAGGCAACCATCTTGATAAAGGTGGCTAACCGCTCCCTTGTAAATCGCGTACGTAACCTTTTTTCCCGCGCGTATAGGCGGATTGGTCACTATGGTAGTAAATTGGTTGGGGATGCTCTCATAGACATCAGACTCCACCACTTCGACTTGGTCAACTAATCCAAGAGAAGCGGCGTTTTCCCGGCAGCAATCAAGCGCGCGAGGGTTGACATCAGAGAGCGTTACATGTCGATTCCTGTCTAACGATGCTAGGACGAGCCCGATCGGGCCGACCCCGCATCCCATATCGAGAATGGAGTTACCAAGATCGACCTTGGCGATGGTTTCGAGCAGTAGTTTGCTGCCATCATCAAGGCCATCTTTGTTGAAGACGCCGGAATCGCTTTTCAGGGTATACTGCCTCCCAAAAAGAGTGAACGAGAACGTATGGTAATCGTGCGCTAAATTGGGGTCGTCTTGGAAATAATGGGACATATGCAGCCTACCCTTATAAACGCAAACCCCCACCCTGCTTGTGAAAACAGGGTGGGATGATTGCGATTAATATCGTGAGTTGTGGGTGCGAATTACTTGATTTCGCATTCTGCGCCAGCGGCTTCGAGGGCTTTCTTGTGCTCTTCGGCTTCGACTGGGGAGATTTTCTCTTTGACTGGAGCTGGGATAGCATCGACGAGCTTCTTGGCATCCATGAGGCCAAGGCCGGTGATGGTCTGGACAGCTTTGATGATGGCGACCTTGGAGCCAGAGCCAAGTCCTTTAAGGATGAGGCTGACTTCGGCTGGTCCTTTTTCGACCGGGGCTTCATCTTCAGCGGCGGCTGGAGCAGCGGCTGCGACGGCGGCGGTGACACCGAAGGTTTCTTCGACGAGTTTGATCAAGTCATTGAGCTCGAGAACGGTATATTCCTTTAAGGATTCAACGATCTCTTCTTTTGTTAATTTAGCCATTTTCTTTTCCTCCTGAGGTTTTAGTTGGCCGCGCCGGCATCAGCTGGCGCTTTCT